>JAAYGZ010000065.1 GCA_012727515.1 Desulfovibrionales bacterium | reverse complement strand
TGGGTTCTCCTATTTGGAGGTCAGGGTCCAGACTCCATCCCACGCCTGGGGCGGGTTGACTGCGAGGCGCGCACAGCGCTGTGTAAAAATCTGATACAAGGGGCAGGAGTATGCTGCACTGAGTGCTGCAAATTCTGCCTGGGCCGTAGTAAAATCTCCATGAACATAGGCGTTAAACGCGGCCTGATGCGCAGCAAGCTCTTCAGAGCGAGCCTGGGCTTCATGATGCTCTACAGGAGTAAATATGGAGACAGGCAGTTCTTTGCCTTTTACCCGCACCGTGTCCAGAATTTGCCAGACAAAATGTTCTGCGCACAGGTTTTGTGTTTCCTGGCTCACCAGAGTGGATACACCATAGACCGGGCACAGCCCTTCCAGGCGCGAGGCCAGGTTCACAGTATCGCCAATAGCTGTATAGGATAAAAGTTCGTTTGTGCCCATATTGCCAACAAAAACCCGGCCTGTGTGTATGCCTGCTCCAATTTTAAGCTGTATGCCAAAATCTTTCTGCAGCTCTGCGTTCAAGGTATCCAATTCTTGATGCATGCGCAGGGCAGTACGCACTGCATGGACTGGATGCTCCGGAACATCAAGGGGTGCGTTCCAAAAGGCCATAATGGCATCGCCAATGAATTTATCCAAAGTTCCGTGGCTGTTGCGCACCAGTGCAGTCATGGGCGTAAAATAACGATTGAGCAAATTCACAACCTGGTGCGGAGTGAGATGCTCAGAAAGGGACGTAAAACCCCGAATGTCTGTAAAGAGGATGGTAATAACTCTGTCCTCGCCAGCCAGGGCCATGCCCCCGCGGTTATTGCTGACAATCTGGTTTACTACCTCTGGGGCAACATAACGGCTGAAGGCCTGGTGAATGTGGCGTTTTTGACGTTCTTCATGCCAGAAGCGCAAAGCCAGGATGGAAAAGCCTTCTGCGCCAATGGTCAGAAGTAAATACAAGGGGGAGACAAAATACCCGTGCGCAAAGAGTGCGCTGCCACCAAACCAGTATCCAGCGGCCATGCTCAGGCCGGCGGGAATATAAATGAGGGCTTTGGCCAGCCCAAAACAGAGCGTGCATACCAGGGCTGTGAACACAATACCCAGAACCTGCAGCCCAGGAGTCCAGGGCGGAATGTGTACGAAACGCCCGGTGGTTATGGCATCAATAACAGCTGCATGAACTTCTACTCCAGGATAATGCTGATCAAAAGGAGTGGAGCGAATATCGCGCAGCCCTGTTGCTGATGTGCCAATATAAACAATTTTGCCACTGAGATCTGCTGTTGCATTGCCTTCCAGAATATCCTGGGCGCTGACATACGGATACAGGCCTGTTCCGCCCCGAAACAAAACAGGCATAGTGCCATCAGGAGCCACAGGGATACGGATATTGCCGCAGGAAATGCTGCTCATGCCATCGGCATTCGTGCCAATGATCAGGTTTTCTGCACCCAGAGCCTGCATCAGGGCTTTTAAGGCCAGGCTGGGATGCAGGCCTGAGTTGGAAGCCAGCAGCAAGGGCACTCGGCGCACCAGACCATCCGGGTCTGCGCTTACATTGTAAAAGGCCACAGGCGCTGCTGCTGCAAATTCGGGCAAGGGTATGAAAATGGAAAAAGCGTGGGGCACATGCGTTGCGGCAGGGAGTGATCCTGGCCTGCCACGTTCAATAATGCCAGAGCTGGCAAGCTCTCCTGCCGGGCCTGATGTTGTCTGAGAAAAATTGAAATAGCAGCCTAAAATAACGTTATTGCCGCGCAATACCTGGGCAAATATGGCGTCATTGTCTTCAATTTCCGGGGGAAGGCCAGCAAAGCTGATGGTCAGGCCAAAATCGCGGTACAGCTGGCTTTGTAAACGCAGGGGAGAGGTGCGGTCAGGCTCAGCCAGTAAAATATCCAGGGCAATGCAAGCTGCTCCTGCCTGACCTAGTTTATCAACCAGGGCTGCAAGTCGGTAGCGAGGCCAGGGCCATTGCCCGTACCGGGCCAGGCTTTGTTCATCAATATCAATAAGAACAGGAAGAGGGGAGGGAGTGCCTTGAGGCAGAGAACGCAAGTATGTGTCGTAAATTTTAAGATCAAGCTGATTAAGGAGCTTGGGCTGGACGATGTATAAGGCAATCAGAGCACAGGCTATACATGCGCCCACCCCAAGACTATAGTGAATAATTTTTGCCCATACAGGCAATCTCCACTTCATTGTGCGCCTTAAAAACTCCACATAACGCCGGTGCTGACCACGTGTTGTGTATAGTCTGACCAGTTTGTGTTCGAGTTGTTGTCAACATATTGATAGTTCAGATCTACACTCCATGCTTCGTTGATATGATGTGTCAGCGTTGTTCCCAGACGCAGTTTTTCATCTTTGCGGTCTGTATCAAGCCAGGATGCTGCAGGCCCATCATAGCGTTTTTCCTGCCAGATAGCGAAAAGGCGAATATCAGAATCAAAAGGCAAGGCACATTTGGCCTGAGCAGAAGCTTCCCAACCATGATATTCATAGCGTGAACTGGCATTGTAATGAAAGGCCTTTCCTCCCAGAAGAAGCTCATGGGCTTTGTCTGTGCTGAGTATCCTGAGGTATTCTCCGACCCAGATATAGGCTCCAGAGCGATCTTCAACAATGGAATCATCCAGATAGCCATATTCAGCTCGCGTCATCAAATGCACAAAGGGCGTTACCAGGTAGGTAAAAGTGCCTTCGGCTCCAACAGTTGAAACCGCGTCATCCATGTCTTGCAGGGCACTTTCTCCTTTGAGCCGGGCGCTCCACCAGAACTTCGGATGACCATAGTACAGACCTGCAGCAGCTCGGCCCCAGGTCAGGGCGTCGTCTTTTCCAAAATACCATTTTTGATAGGCACCCAGGTCGCTGATGAACCACCAGGATCTGTCAGGGCTGAGCCTGTAGCTCGCGTCTATGTTGGCTTTAATGTATGTGCCCCATGCTTCGTCTTCAACATCGTCCTTTTTGAGGCGAACATCGTAGTCACCAATGGTTATATCAGACTGAGGAGGCCCAAGCACGTAGTTACTGTCATAAATAACTCCTGTTCCGACGCGGCCATGGACTGATAAGGGGCTTTTGGCTGATTTTGGCTCAGCGCTGTCTTGTTGTGCAGTGATCTTGGGATCAAGACGTTGTGCTGCCTGAGCGTGCAGGAGCGCAGCATCCTCATTGCCTGCTGCTTTGCAGGCTTGACTCAGCTCCATGCGCAGCGATGCATCTTGCGGAAAACGCTGCACAAGTCGTTCATAGGTTAAAATGGCCTGGGTATGTTTTCCTGCGCCAAGGGCAGAACGGGCCAGCCCCATATTGATGGTGTCATCCAGAGGATCTTCACGCAACAACTCCATGTATTGTGCATAAGCCTGAGCATACTGCTTGGAGATGTATAGCTCATGTGCTGTTTCTTTGCTTATTACCCCTCCAGCAAAGCCAGGAACAGGCAGACCTAGCAGCAACAAAATAAAAACAGAGTGTAAATATATTATTTTTTTCATACTATTTCCTCAACTATAGACAGTTATAAGATTCGAGGGCGAATCTGTTATAGACTGTCGATATAACTCGTTATTACCATGCTAAGTCCAATTATTACACTTGACCAGGATCGTTTGGACCCGATGGATAACCATGCCCTGGGTCACTATGCCCTGGATCGCTATGCCCTGGCCCACTGGGGTACCCTGGATGACTGGGGTATCCTGGGTCACTGGGCCATGGGGGAGGAAGAAATGGCCCTGGATCAGGGCTTGGTCCTGGGTCAGGAGTTGGGTCAGGCCTTGGTGCTGGCTCAGGTTCAGGTAATGGTTCCGGCTCAGGAGTTGGTTCCGGCTCAGGAGTTGGCTCCGGCTCAGGAGTTGGCTCAGGCTCAGGAGTTGGCTCAGGCTCAGGAGTTGGCT
>JAAYGZ010000064.1 GCA_012727515.1 Desulfovibrionales bacterium | reverse complement strand
GCACAGGAGTATTCCGAATGAACGCCAATCCCTATCTCCCGGACATGGGCACCATTGTCGAGGTGATCCAGGAGACACATAATATCAAAACCTTTCGTGTGGTGCTCAATAATGAGCAGCGCATGAATGATTTTACCTTTCGCCCAGGCCAGGTCGGACAGCTCTCAGTCTTTGGCGTGGGCGAATCGACCTTTGTTATTAACTCCTCTCCTACGCGCAAGGACTATCTGCAATTCAGCGTCATGCGGGTGGGCGAAGTGACCACACGCCTGCATCAGCTCCAACCCGGAGATCAGATCGGCGTGCGTGCACCCTTGGGTAATTCCTTTCCGGTTGAAGACTTAAAGGGCAAAAACATCGTTTTTGTTGGTGGCGGCATTGGTATGGCTCCTTTGCGCACCCTGTTTATCTATATGCTCGACAACCGAAAAGACTATGGAGATATTTCCCTGCTCTATGGCGCACGCAGCCCGGCTGATCTGACCTACAAGGCAGAACTGCCTGAATGGACCAGCCGCAAGGATGTCAATGTTGTCTTGACCATTGATAACCCGTCTGAGGGCTGGGAGCACAAAGTCGGACTTATTCCTAACGTGCTTCTGGAAATGTCACCTTCACCCAAAAACACGGTGGCCATTACCTGTGGCCCGCCCATTATGATTAAATTCACGCTGCAAGCCCTGAAAAAGCTGGGCTTTGAGGATGAAAATATCATTACTACGCTGGAAAAACGCATGAAATGCGGAGTCGGCATTTGTGGGCGCTGTAATATCGGAACCAAGTACGTATGTATTGACGGCCCGGTTTTCACCTATGCCCAGCTCAAAGAGCTGCCTTCAGAACTGTAGGAGGATGTATGGCTGGAATTTTTAAGGCAACAGACATTCTGCTGGCTGCCCAGGAAATCGAAACCAGAGGCGAAGTGTTTTATAATCGCCTGGTTGAAACAACAACAGATCCAAAGCTCAAGGAACTCTTTAGTTTTTTAGCCAAGGAAGAAACCAAGCATCGTATAATTTTTGCCAAACTCTATGAGCGCCTGGGACAGGTGGAGCTTCCGGCCTGGACAGAAGAAGATGAATACGTGCAGTATCTGACTTTTTTGATTGACTCGCACACTCTGTTTCGGCTGGGCGATGTAGAGCACGTCAAACAATTCATGGGCACAGCCAAGCAGGCTATTGAAACAGCCATGGGCTTTGAAAAAGATACGATCTTGTTTTTTATAGAAATGTATGAATTTGTGCCTGAAGGAGAAAAGCAACACGTCAAGGCCTGTATTGACGAAGAACGCAAACATCTGCGTCTTCTGGCCAGTATGTTGCCAAAATAATTACGAAGAACTCAAGGAACACACGGCTTACTCCGTGCGTTCCTGAGGCTGACAGCACAAAGCCCCTGCCATGATTAAAGCAGGGGCTTTGTGCTGTTGAAATTCTGGTGGGTCAAAAAACAGGCTCAGCACCTCTGGCAGATGACAATACTGAGCCTGGCAATAAATGTTGACGTATCTGTAATAATCACAAGGTGATAAGCAATCCGAGTGTAACCAGTGGAGAAATCTCAAGATTCCATTGGCTACACTCAGGGCTGCAATGACCATGATAGCAGCTCAATTTCATCAGTGCCTCCAAAGATCATCCGCTGCGGGACATAAGCTGACTATGCAGAGGCGTGATTGTTGCTCCAGCCCGGTATCCGCCCAGGCGTTTGTTTTCTGAGCGCAATTTCAGCAGTTCATCTTTGAGGGTTTGATAGAGCGTCTGGGCCTCAGAACGTAAACTGGTATGCAAGGCCTGCATTTGCCGGAGCTTAGCAAAAAAAGCATCATCATGATGCTGACCAGCACTGTCTAAGAATTCGCGCATAACAACCTCCCGCTCAGAAGCAACCTCTCCAAGCCGTTTGGTGTCCTGTTGTGCAATCAGGGCCTGTTCTTCCCGCCCTAATTGACAGAACCGCTCAAAGTATTTCTGCGTGTCAGGCATGTTTTGCTCTCTTGATGGAAGCCTTCACAGACTCCCGCAACTGCGCAATAATGCCCTTGGTCTTTTCCACAAGGGGCAGATACTCGTATTCAAGCAAGTCAGCGAGCAGAATCCAGTCTTCATTTTCCTGAATTTCAATCATTTCTGAAAACAAGTTTGAAAGCCCTTCCAGGGACACCTCAAAATCATCCACCGAGTCCACGGCAAATTCATTGCGCAGTACCCCGACCATGCTTAAGAAATCCCGGCTCACATCCAGCAGGTCCCCGTACATTTCCAGGGCTTCAGCATCATCGGCCCGGCGAAAATAATCTGCTACCTGACGCCCGGCTTTGCCCATAAGCGTCACAACCTTGTACAGTTCCAAGGTAATGCTTTGTGCCATTTCCACAGCGGGCACAGAACGAAATTCAACCTGGTCAATGTAGGATGCTTCTACATCTTCAGCCTGATGGGGATAAATTTCAGAAAAAAGTTCATTGTTGACCAGAACATCCGTGACCACGCGATTGCTCATGTAGTCATCGGCCATGATTTTTTCGATGATCTGTTCCAGGTTCTCAAAATTTGCCACTTGAAGCGCGCTGCGCTGGCCATCAATAATGATCATTGTGTTGTCCTCCGCATAGTAGGATAAGTTTTCCGCATATCAGGACATCATCAATAATCATGCCATAGTTAAGGATTGTTCAAAAAAAGAACATAAATCCTGATAGCGCTCACACAACGAAACAAATGTGTCCATGGATCGTGCCGCGTCCTGAGATTGATAATGCCAAAGGTGGCCAAGCACTCCCAGGTTCTGGCTGGAATGAAAAATGTCGTAAAGTTGTTGATAATGCGCGAGAAATTTTTTTTGAATCACAGGTTGCGGGCCTCGACTCAACACCCTGGCCTGTTCTGTAACCACGGCAAGTTTGCCCTGCGCCCGGCGGATATCCTCACGGGCAGACTCTGCCAATGCGGACCCTGACCAGGGCCTTGCAGGCTCAAAACGCATGGGTTGCTCGTCAAGAAATTGGCGATAGGCCTGGCGCTGAATCTGAATCCACTGCCAGCGCTCGCTCTTGGTTTGTGCGCCAAGCTGGTGCAGGTTCATAAACCCGTCAGCGTCAGGCCGGGCCTGCCAGACCCTGGCTCCAAGCCTGTCCGGCACACTCCAGGTCTGCTCTGTCAGGTAGCGGGCAATGAGCGCCCCTACTTTGTGAGGCTGAATATGTTCGCGGCAGGCCAGATTATACGGACATTGCTGCCCAAATGAGCACGGATGACAAGGCATATCCGGCTCCAGGCTGATACTGCCGGCCAGGTACGGACCTGTATCAAAGGGCTGGGCAGTGGCCAGAAAAAGAGCAACCACAGGCACTCCCAGTCCGGCCGCCAAATGCATGGTCCCGGTATCATTGGTGAGCAGCATATGCATCTGGCTCAGTACACCAGCCAAAAGCTGTAGTCCTGTCTGGCCCATGAGATTGACAAAGGGATACTCAGCCAGGCTGGAAAATTCATCACCAAGCAGACCTTCTGCCGCAGTACCAAGCAGTACAGGCACATGCCCACTCTGCTGCCAGATTTCCCGACCAGCCTCCACAAAGGCTGAAACTGGCCAGCGCCGATAGTCCTGGCTGGCTCCAAGCTGAAAAGCCACATACCCAGGCGCGTCCGGCAGCAATGCCCTGGCCTGGTCGCGCCATTCTGGAGCAGGCGATGCAAGCGCAAAACTTCCGGGCCTATATCCGGCCACACGCTGAAAAAGGTCCACTAAATTAAAGGGGCTACATCCTCGATATGTTGATGCTGCCTGTAAAAAAGCAGCCCAGGGAGTTGAATACTGTCCAAAACCATGTGCATCCAGACCAAAGCCACCATCCAGGCCCTGCCCCAGGGCGCGTCCCAAAAGTCTGGCCGCCAGGGTGGGCGTAATATTTATAATACGATCCGGGACAGAACCAAGGGTTTGCCTGGCCCAGTCCAGCACATCATGAAGCGCCCAGGACCAGTGCTGATCAAGCCGCGCCAAAAGCCGCGCCCCTGGTAAGGCACAGACCTGATGTACATCACGCAGCAGGGCTGTGGTGCCTTGAAATGTATCCAGACAGACCAGACTGACCTGATGCCCCTGATTGTGCATGGCGCTGATCAGGGGCTGGGTCTGTAACAAATCGCCAAAGCGAGTCAGGTTTATGAGCAGAATGTGCATGGGCCTACTCTGCTGCCAAAATGGCCAGGGCATTGATAACGCTGGCAGCCAGGGCAGACCCACCCTTGCGTCCGGCCACAGTGATATAGGGAATCAGGTCTTGCGCCATGAGCATATCTTTGGATTCTGCCGCATTCACAAAGCCGACCGGCATACCCACGATAAGCTGGGGCCTTCTGGCGCCCTGGTTCACAAGGTCAAGCAGTCGATACAAGGCAGTAGGCGCATTGCCGATAATAAAAATATCTGCCCCGCCACTGGCCAT
>JAAYGZ010000063.1 GCA_012727515.1 Desulfovibrionales bacterium | reverse complement strand
GACAAACGCGCTCTACCTGCCTCTGGCTGCTGATCCCACAGTGCATCACCCGGTGGAGCTTTCCCCGGTGGAGCAACGCCGCTATGGCAGCGAACTGTCCTTTGTTGGCGCAGGGTATCCCAACCGTCGTCTGGCTTTTCGACACCTGTCAGGCTATGATTTCCGCATCTGGGGCAATGACTGGGACGGAGAAACAGTGCTGGCCCCGTTTTTACAACGCCAGGGCGAGCGCATTGGTTCTGAGGAAATGGTTCAGATTTTTAATGCCACGATCATAAATCTGAACCTGCATTCTTCTGTCCAGCCCGGAGTGCTGGTGGGAGCAGGAGATTTTGTCAATCCGCGCACCTTTGAACTGGCAGCATGTGGCGCTTTTCAGCTTGTGGACCGCCGCTCACTTCTTCCAGAGCTTTTTACCGAGGACGAACTGACCTTGTTCTCAAACATGGATGAACTGCTTAGGGCCATTGAATTCTATCGCACTCATCCAGAAGAACGAACCACTGTGGCTGAAAAGGCCCGTAGCCGTGTCCTGGCAGAGCATACCTATGCGCATCGCATGAATACATTACTTGATTATGCCAGGCCATTTATGTCGAGTCCGAGCAAGGACGTCTCATGGCTGGCAGGCATGGACGAAAACCTGCGTACTGATATTGAGGCATTGCTTACCAAACTGCGCCTTGGGCCCCAGGTTTCTTTTGATGACCTGGTCTGGGCTGTGCGCAGCCAACAGGGCCAGTTGGACCGTCTGGAAACAGCTCTTTTATTTCTGGATGAATGGAAAAAACAATACACTGGCCCGCGCCCTGGCAAAGACGCCCCAAATTAGGGCTTGCCTCATGTGTGCGCGGCAGGTAGTTTTTATTTCTTTGTAAGCGCATTAAAACTGTGGAGATTGCATGCATAAACCGTCCATAGGCCTGTCCCTTGAAGGCATTCCCTTTGTTTTTCTGACCACTATTGCCACCCTGACCTTTGCTTTACTGGGCTGCTGGATTGTATCCAGCCTGTTGCTCATTGTACTTTTTCTGGTCCTTAATTTTTTTCGTGACCCAGAGCGTGTTATCCCCCAGGAGGCCCATGTGGCTGTGTCTCCGGCTGATGGCAAGGTTATCAAAATTACCACCATGCCTGACCCACTCACAGGAGAAGACCGCACAGCCATTTGCGTGTTTATGAATGTTTTTAATGTTCATGTGAACCGGATGCCTGTGGCTGGTCGCGTGGCGCGTATTTCCTATTTTGGCGGCAAATTTGTAAACGCCTCCTTTGACAAAGCATCCACAGACAATGAGCGTAACGCTGTGCTGGTGGAGGATGCAGAAGGAAAAACCTGGACCATGGTGCAGATTGCCGGACTCATTGCCCGGCGCATCATCTGCTGGGCTGAAGCTGGAGATAGCCTGATCAGGGGCCAGCGTTTTGGCCTGATTAAATTTGGCTCCAGAGTTGACCTTTATATCCCAAACAACTATGAGGCAGCCGTTCGCATTGGCGAAAAGGTCTTTGCTGGCCAGACTGTTCTGGCTCGAAAATCAGAATAAAAAGAAAAGATGGATTATCAGAAGCCCAAATATAAGGGGTATTATTTACTCCCCAATATGATGACCCTGGCCAGCCTGCTGACCGGGTTCATGGGTATTTTATGGTCCATTGACGGACGGTTTGAATACGCTGCTGTGGCCATTGTGGTCAGTTGTATTTTTGACGGGTTAGACGGCAAGCTGGCCCGCTTGACCAATTCTGCTTCAGATTTTGGTGTCCAGCTCGACTCTCTGGTTGACCTGATTGCCTTTGGCGTTGGTCCGGCAGTGCTCATCCACCAATGGTGCACTCATGAATTTGCCCGCCTGGGCATCATGGCTTCTTTTCTGGTCATGGCCTGCGGTGCCTTGCGCTTGGCGCGTTTTAATGTCCAGGCAGGAAAAACAAGCAAGAAATTTTTTATTGGCCTGCCCATCCCGGCAGCTGCCTGCACCCTGGCCACCTTTGTTCTTTTTTCATCGTATATTCCTGAATCCCTGACCCACTGGATTCCCCGCATCACCCTGGGCCTGGCGTTTCTGGTTTCCATCCTCATGGTCAGCAATGTGCGCTATGCATCGTTTAAAGATGCTGAAGCCATTCGCGCCCACCGTTTCAGCGCCACTGTCACAGCCTTACTGATTTTTGTGCTCATTGCCTCTGAACCAAAGCTCCTCAGCTTTGTCTTCTTTATTGGCTACATTGCCTCTGGCCTTCTCTACACCTACTTTATTCTGCCCCTACGCGGAAAGTCCCTGCTACGAGAGTCTTCTCACAAGATCTCGTAAAGGAACACCACACCCCCTCATCATCGTTTGTTGGAAACGCGACACCCATCCTGCACAGGCATGGCTGTACTATACTTTCTTTTCACTCCTGCATTAAAGCCAAAGGAGAACATTATGGACAGAGTTTTTATTTTTGACACGACCTTGCGTGATGGCGAACAGTCCCCTGGCGCAACCATGAACCGCAATGAAAAAATACGCCTGGCCCGGCAACTGGAGATTCTGGGCGTTGATATTATTGAAGCAGGATTTCCTGCGGCCAGTCAGGGCGATTTTGAGGCTGTGCGTGATATTGCCAAGGCCGTGCAGAACTGCCAGATCGCTGGTTTATGCCGCGCCCTGCCTGCTGACATTGATCGCGGCTGGGAAGCCATTCGATACAACCCCCAGGCCCGCATCCATACGTTTCTGGCCACCTCAGATATTCACATGAAATACAAGCTGCGCAAAGAACGGCACCAGGTGCTGGAAATGGCCGAGGCAGCTGTCAGATACGCAGTATCTAAAACATCTAATGTGGAATTTTCCGCTGAAGATGCCTCGCGTTCTGACTGGGATTTTTTGGTCCAGGTTTTTGAGCGGGTTATTGCTGCCGGAGCCACCACCGTCAATGTGCCTGACACCGTGGGCTATACTCAGCCTCAGGAATTTGCCGAACTTATCACCTACCTGCTGACCAATGTTAGCAACAGTCACAAAGCAGTTTTTTCCGTGCACTGCCATAATGATCTGGGCCTGGCCGCAGCCAACACCCTGGCCGCGCTCAAGGCCGGAGCCAGGCAGGCAGAAATTACCTTAAACGGCATTGGCGAGCGGGCAGGCAACGCGGCCATGGAAGAAGTGGTCATGGCCATGGATGTGCGCCAGGATTTTTATCAGCTCTCCACCAATATTCATAAAGAGCAGATTTATCCTTCTGCCCGTCTCTTGTCTTTGATTATTGGCCAGCCTATACCGCCCTATAAGTCAATTATCGGGGTCAATGCCTTTGCCCATGAATCGGGTATTCATCAGGACGGGGTACTCAAAAACCGACAAACCTATGAAATCATGACCCCGGAATCTGTAGGGCGCCAGGAAGAGGACATGGTCCTGGGCAAGCATTCCGGACGCGCAGCCATGACCAAACGCTTGCAGGATCTGGGCTATCACCTCGATGAACAACAGACTGACATCGTGTTTACAGCCATGAAAAAACTGGCTGACAGGAAAAAGGAAATCTTTGTTGAAGACCTTGAAGCAATGGTGCTGGATGAAATTTTTCGCATCCCGGACAAGTACCGGCTGGAATATTTAAGCGCCATCAGCGGCAATATGTCCATTCCTAATGCCGTCATTAAAATGTATGTGGATGGCGAAGAACGCACTATTTCAGACTTTGGCACCGGCCCCATTGATGCGGTGTTTAATACCATTGCCAAGGTTGTGGGACGCCATCCCAAGCTGATCCGCTACGCGGTCAATGCCATTACCGGTGGCACAGACGCTCAGGGCGAAGTCACCGTCAAACTGGAAGAAAACGGCAAAACATCAGTAGGCCGCGCCTCTGATGCAGATATTATTGTTGCCAGTGCCAAGGCATATCTCAATGCCTTAAACCGCCTGGCCAAACGAGACGAGGAGAGCATATGCGCCAGACTTTAGCCCAAAAAATTCTGCAACAGCACACAGATGAACCCATCACCGCAGACGGCCAGATCATTTCCTGTCGTGTGTCTTTGGTCCTGGCCAATGACATTACCGCGCCCCTGGCCATTAAGTCCATGCGTGGCATGGGAGTGAGCAAAGTATTTGATCAGGACAAGGTGGCCCTGGTTTGTGATCATTTTACCCCCAACAAAGACATTGACTCAGCTGAACAGGTCAAGGTGGTGCGTGATTTTGCCCGGGAAATGGGCATTACCCACTATTATGAAGGCGGCAATGTGGGCGTGGAACATGCCATTCTGCCTGAATACGGCCTGGTTGGGCCTGGAGATATTATTGTGGGCGCAGACAGCCACACCTGCACCTATGGCGGTCTGGGCGCTTTTGCCACTGGCCTGGGCAGCACGGATATTGCTGCGGCCATGGCCCTGGGTGAAACCTGGTTCAAGGTGCCTGAAACCATCCGCGTCACTGTTACCGGCACCCTGCCTGAATATGTTGGAGGCAAGGATATTATCCTCTACACCATTGGCCAGCTTGGTGTTGCAGGCGCCTTGTACAAGGCCCTGGAATTTGGTGGCGAAGTCATTGACGCCCTGTCTGTGGAAGCACGCATGACCATGGCCAACATGGCTATTGAGGCCGGAGGCAAGGTGGGCCTGTTTGCTGCTGATGCCAAAACACTGGATTATTGCCAGGCACATGGCCGCCACGGGGACACGGCCCTTGCTGCTGACCCTGGAGCAACCTACTCTCGGGAACTCAGCTTTGATGTCACCACCATGTCACCCCAGATTGCCTGCCCGCATCTGCCGGACAATGTGCGCCCGGTAGAAGAAGTCAGTGCTGTGCGCGTGGATCAGGTTGTGCTGGGTTCCTGCACCAATGGCCGCATCAGTGATCTGCGTGCAGCAGCAGCCATTATCAAAGGCCACAAAGTTGCCAAAGGCGTGCGCTTTATTGTGATCCCTGCTTCGCCCAGCGCCTACTCCACAGCCCTGGACGAAGGCTTGCTGCGCATTTTTCTTGATGCCGGAGCCATTATCAGCCCCCCAACCTGCGGACCCTGCCTGGGCGGACACATGGGTATTTTAGCTGGGGGCGAACGCTGCCTGGCCACAACCAACCGCAATTTCAAGGGCCGTATGGGCAGCCTCAAGTCTGAAGTCTATCTGGCCGGGCCAGCAGTAGCTGCGGCCACAGCCGTGACCGGACATATCACACACCCTGGCACACTCTAGGAGGACGCCATGATATTTACAGGGAAAACCCACGTGGTGGGAGACCATATTGATACAGACGCCATTATTCCTGCGCGTTTTCTGGTCACGGCCGACCCGGTTGAACTGGGCAAAAACTGCTTTGAGGGCCTGGAGCAGGGCTGGATTCAGCGTGTCAGCAAAGGGGATATTCTGGTGGCCGGAGAAAATTTTGGCTGCGGATCATCGCGTGAGCACGCGCCCCTGGCCATTTTGGGCGCAGGTATGCCCGTGGTGCTGGCCAAAAGCTATGCCCGAATTTTTTACCGCAATGCCTTTAATATGGGGCTGCTACTGCTGGAACTAGGTGATGACATTGCACATATTCATGATGGTGATGCATTGCGCATTGACGTGGCAGCCGGAAAAATAGCCAACCTGACCACAGGGCAAACCATTGGCTTTAACCCGGTCCCGCAATTTATGATGGATATGCTGGCTGGTGGCGGCCTGGTGGAATACGTAAAACGAAAAATTGCGAGCTAAGGAAATGCTGATTAATTCCGTCATTGCGAGGAGTGCGAACGAAGTGCGGCAGGACGAAGCAATCTCTGCCACTGTGTACAAGATGTACCCTAACCGGGTACGGGTCCACGGCACTTCGTGCCTCGCCATGACGCGAGTGCGCGTATAAGATTAAATTCCTCGCTATCGCAATGACGTGTTTCAATTTAATCAGCGCGTCCCTAAGCAAACATAACATGGAGCATTCATGAACATAAAAATCTGCCTCTTGCCCGGAGACGGTATTGGCCCGGAGATTATCACTCAGGCAGTGCGCGTTCTGGAAAAAACAGCAACGCATTTTACGCATACCATAGAAACACAAACCGCCCTGATTGGCGGCGTTGCCATTGACGCCGTGGGCGAGCCCTTGCCTAAAGCCACCATTGCCGCGTGT
>JAAYGZ010000062.1 GCA_012727515.1 Desulfovibrionales bacterium | reverse complement strand
GGGGTTTTCAAGTGCACAATACGCACCTTGCTACGGGGGCTTGCCAAACTTGCGGACAGCGGATTTACGTTACCACAATAGGACAGAACAAAGAAGGTACTGCGAAAAATACTCGTGTCAGCTCTGCACAAGCTGTGCAATCTCCCGGCGGGCAGCCTCCAGAAAACGAGGATATGCGGCCTGAACTGGAGGAGAAAGCTCCACAGCCCAATCACTAATGGTTAACGGCTCCATTCCAAGCATGACAAGCTTGGGTTTATTGCCCAGCAACTCTGCCATCTTGAGAGAGTCAAGCAAATCAATATCATGCAACGACAAGCGCTGCTCCTTGTTATTAACCAGATTTTCTTCGGTAAAACGGTAGATTGTACCCGGATCTTGGCGTCCTTTGACTGCATCCAGGACCAAAACCCACTCATAGTCCTGAAAAATATAGAAAATATCCTGGGTAAATGTGGCTCCATCCATAAAATCGACCTGCTCCCGGTCCCAGTGGGCTTCCTGTTCCAACTCCTGGATAGCATGAACTCCCACTCCATCATCGGTGAGGAGCAGATTACCGACGCCAAGCACTAAAAGTTTTTTCATCTCATTATGGCCCTCATGTATATGTGCAAAAATATAGCCTCCAAACAGCCCACCTGATAGTGATGGTGCACAAAAATCTGCTGTACCAAAAGAGTGCACTTTGAAAAATTGACTGGCTATATTCAAAAAAAAGGGCCGGTCACCCGGCCCTTTTTAAGGGTATGTTTACGAGTCTGTCTTAGTCAACAGTAATAACGTGTTCTTCACCGGTTTCAACGTGCAGCACGTGCACGGCACAACCCAGTCACGGGTCAAACGAGCGCACGACTCGTCCAAGATTAATGGGATTTTTAATATCAGGAACAGGCACGCCAATAAGGGCTTCCTCAACAGGACCACGCTGCCCCATATCATCGCGGGGGTTGGTGTTCCAAAGAGTTGCAGACACGATCTGATAATTATCAATCTTCTTGTCTTTGATCTTCAGGTAATGCAGCAAAGAACCGCGAGGAGCCTCCGTGAGGCCAGTGCCCTCTCCTACATCCGGGATCTCAGGCTTAACATAGGTGTCTGCGCCTGGCTTACATTCCTTGAGCCATTTTTCAATGGCCACAGATACCTGCCATGTTTCTTCTGCACGAGCCACATGACGGCCCATGATAGAAAAGGCCTTATCGCCCAGATCACGGAAATTCTTGGCAGTAATGCCATAGAGTTCCTTCAGCAGCTTCTGAGCAACAGGGCTTAATTCATGATTGGCGACCCACTGGCGAGCCAGAGGACCTGCCTCGCAGGGACGATCTTTGTAGCGCGGAGCCTTAATAAAGCTGTAAGCCCCTGCCTTGTCTGGGTTAGGAGTTGTTTCTCCTTCACTGTAATGCAGGCCACCAGGAGTTGAATAATCAAAGAAAGAATAGCCCACATATTCTTTGATCAGTTTTGGATCAAACTCTTCGTCCTTGCCATCAAGATACACGCCTGGCTTGAGCAAGAAGGTCTTGTTGTCATCATCCTGGGGGAATACGCCAAATGAAATCACATTTTTATAGCCAACACCAGTCTCAAACAAATCAAGATACACTGAGCCCAATGTATAAATCAGCGGCAGATATTCTTCGACAATAAATTTCTGCACTTCTTTAAATCGAGCAGCATATTCAGCTAGCTTTTCAGCAGATGGAATCTGAGTTGCACCGCCACCGACCATGCCCTGAACGTGAGGCATACGCCCACCAAACATGGCAACCATTTCGTGACAAATACGGCGAACTTCCAAAGCCTTTAAGTACTGATTCAGACCATATGTATTAGTAGCTTCAGCCTTGGCAGCATCTTTAATACGATCAGTTAACAGGTCTGTATTGGCATACCGGGGAACAAAAGGTGCAACATCAGGGCCTTTTACATAGTCCAGCGCTGCCAGATGGTAAAAATGCAGGATATGAGACTGCAAATAGTTTGCGCCAAAAATAAGGTTACGAGTAATGCGGCCATTGGTCGGAACTTTTACGCCAAAGGCTGCGTCCTGAGCCATAACTGAAGCAGTACAATGCGCGGTAGGACAGACGCCACAAATACGCTGCGTAATCTGGGAAGAATCCCTGGGATCACGGCCTTTTAAAATCTGTTCAAATCCACGAAACATACCGCCAAAGCATCTGGCGTCAACAACTTTGCCATCTTTTACATCAACCTCAATCTTGAGGTGACCCTCAACACGGGTCAACGGATCAATGGCAATTTTAATTTTCCCGTCAGCGGCGGGATTAGCTGCTTGTGCCACGTTCGTCCTCCTTAATTATTCCGCTACATAGAAAGGAGACTTTCCATCTGGGAAGTCCGGTTCCACACAGCCGATACATACGGCATTCTCAACGCACCAGTTAATGCCATTGTTCCAGAGACGCTTATAACAATCGGCATAGGTGGACGGGCCTTTGCAGCCAAGTTCAGCCCGGCAACCAGGCTTGGTGAACATTTCTGCAAAGTCAGAGTTGTCGTACTGAGGAAGGTACGGACAATTTTCATGGATGTTCTCACCAAAAAACAACATGGGGCGGCCGTCATCATCTAGTTCAGGCAGCGGATGCTCTTTTGGATTGAGCACATGAGTCCAGGCGGCAACAAGCGTACCGACCATCCAGTCAGGATGTGGCGGGCAGCCAGGCACATTGACAAGGAGCTTGTCAATTTTTTCCTCGGCAAAAAAATCACGCACACTCTTGGCTTCTGTCACATTGCCTCTGGCTGCCGGAATACCGCCATATGCCGAGCATGTTCCAGCAGCAACTGTAGCCAGGGACTTAGGAGCAAGATCCCGAATCATTTCAGCCATGGTGATTTCACGGTGATTGCCTTTGGCATCAGTCATTTCACCAACAATACAGTACCGTCCTTCTTTGGCAGTGGGGATGGCTCCTTCTACCAACAGGAAGAAACTGCCCTTAAACTTTTCGGCAACAGCGTACATGTGCTCTAGTGCTAATACGCCCTCACTGTTCATAACCGTGGGATGGAACTCTAGGCTGATAACATCCAGAAGAACTTCTTTAATTCTTGGATGAACAGCATTGAGCAATGACACAGAACAACCTGTGCAACCCTGTCCCTGTACCCATATGACCGGAGCTTTTTTGGCACCCTCAGTCATAGCATGCAAGATGCCCGGATGATAAATCTGGGAGATTCCCAGCCCGGCAACACCTGCTGAGCACAGTTTGACGAACTCACGTCTGCTTAAACTCATAACCTCCTCCTTCAAAAAGGTGATAACGTGCAGAGACTTCAGCCACTTTTTTACAAGCCGGTCACTACAATGAAGTTCTTCTGCGTGTCAATGCTATTACAAACATAAATCCAAAACTTCGTTCTGAATTATAAAATTCACACCAAAGCTGCCTCATTTACTTCAGCATTATCACCTGGTGATTCAATACTATCGGGCGAGGTCATCGAAAATAGCAGGCTGACCAGTTCATTCAGGCCATAATCAAACAATATACTGAATAAACAAGACTTACCGTAATTCAAGACGATTCACGCTTCTAACTCTAAATATTTTCAGACCAAATCAGTTAAGCTGCAAATTAAATTTAAATTTGGGTTTACATTTTTTTTAATCTCGTTTATCGGAAAAAAACCTTATGTTAAAAAGGTTAGTCCATTGCAGTATCATTTGAATTT
>JAAYGZ010000061.1 GCA_012727515.1 Desulfovibrionales bacterium | reverse complement strand
CAACGCGACCCGTCCCGTACAGTTTGTCTTTGCAGGCAAGGCCCATCCCCAGGACACAGAAGGCAAAAAAATCATTCAGGAACTGGTCAGCCTGTGCCAGTCCCAGGACTGCCGGGCATCCATGGTTTTTCTGGAAGACTATGATATGAATGTGGCCCGCTACCTGGTTCAGGGCTGTGATATCTGGCTCAATAATCCGCGCCGCCCCCTTGAAGCCTGTGGCACCAGCGGCATGAAGGCCATGGCCAATGGAGTGCTGAATCTGAGCACTCTGGATGGCTGGTGGGATGAGGCCTGGCTGTCAGATAACAGCGTGGGCTGGGCCATTGGCAAGGCCGAAGACTACGATGACCCGGAATATCAGGATTTTGTCGAAAGCCAGATTTTGTACAATATTCTGGAAAATGATGTGATTCCACTTTTTTACGAACGCAACCACAGCAGCTCATTTCCGCGCCCCTGGGTGCATAAAATGAAACAGGCCCTGCGCCGCTTAGGCCCGATTTTTAACGGACACCGCATGGTCGAGGAATACACCAAGCGGGCGTATCTGCCCTCTAATATCTGCTACTCCAAGCTGACAGCTGATCAGTACAAGCCAGCCACAGACCTGGCCCAGTGGCGCATGAACCTGCACACCCATTGGGGAGACTTAAAAATCCGTAATGTCCGGTGCAATACAGAGCATGAAATGTTTGTGGGTGAAAACCTGAGTGTGAGCGCTGAAGTACAGATTAAAGGCCTGAGCATTGAAGATGTGCGCGTGGAAATCTATACCGGCCCCCTGGATCATACCAACAGTTTTGCCTCGCGTTCCACCTATTCCATGGCGCCCGTGGAACAGACGCCTGATGGCTGGTATGTCTATCAGGGCCAGGCCATTCCCCTGTCCACTGGCAAATTTGGCTTTACTGTGCGCATCCTGCCGCATCATCCTTTGCTCAGTGACGCGCATAACCTGGGTCTTATCTGCTGGGCTGAAACAGCACAGACTCCTGAACATACTGAAAATATTCAGACTGAGTATGCGCACACCTAAAGACCGGGCCGATGCCGTGCTCGTGGCTCAGGGGCTGGCAGAAACTAAAGACAAGGCTGCCCGGCTGATCATGGCTGGGCAGGTTTTTTTGTGCACAGGCGCAAATCGTACTCTGGTGGACAAGCCCGGACAGCCCCTGCCCTGCTCTGCCCGCCTGGAGCTTCGGGCCAGAGAGCGTTTTGTCTCCCGTGGCGGAGAAAAACTTCAGTCTGCCTTGGAACATTTTGCTCTGGATATGCACGGTGTCGTGGCCCTGGACGCCGGAGCGTCCACAGGCGGGTTTACCGATTGCCTGCTCCAGGCCGGAGCAGCACGAGTTTATGCCGTGGATGTGGGGCACGGACAACTGCACTGGAAGCTGCTTCAGGATTCGCGAGTCATCAACATGGAGCGCGTTAACCTGCGTCTGGCCACACCAGATTTACTTCCAGAATTTGTAGATGTACTGGTAGTGGACTGCACGTTTATTTCTCTGAAGCAGATTCTCCCGCCCTGCCTGCCCTTTGTACGCCCTGGCGGACACATGCT
>JAAYGZ010000060.1 GCA_012727515.1 Desulfovibrionales bacterium | reverse complement strand
CCCAGGCCATGCGGGATATGATTATCAAGCTGCGCGATATTGTCGGCGAAGTACAGTCAGCCTCAGATAATGTGGCTTCTGGCTCAGAAGAACTCAGTTCTTCGGCTGAATCCCTGGCCCAGGGAGCGACCCAGCAGGCCGCTGCCGTGGAAGAAGTGTCCTCCAGCATGGAAGAGATGGCTGCCAATATCCGTCAGAACGCAGACAATGCCAGCCAGACTGAAAAAATTGCCTTGAAAACAGCCCAGGACGCCCAGACCGGCGGCCAGGCCGTGAACCAGGCTGTAACAGCCATGAAAAGCATTGCGGAAAAAATCTCCATTGTGGAGGAAATCGCCCGCCAGACAAACCTGCTGGCCTTAAACGCAGCCATTGAAGCAGCCAGGGCCGGAGAACACGGCAAGGGCTTTGCCGTGGTTGCCGCAGAAGTGCGCAAACTGGCTGAACGCAGTGGCATTGCCGCAGCCGAAATCAGCGAGCTGTCTTCATCCACCCTGACCGTGGCTGACCAGGCCGGACAGATGCTCACGCGCCTGGTGCCGGATATTCAGCGCACAGCTGACCTGGTGCAGGAAATTTCCGCTGCGTCCAATGAACAAAATGCCGGGGCTGAACAGATTAACAAGGCCCTGAGCCAGCTCGACCAGGTGATTCAGCAGAATGCCTCGTCTTCTGAGGAAATGGCGTCAACATCGGAAGAACTCTCCAGCCAGGCCGAACAGATGCAGGATATTATGGCCTTTTTCCACCTGGGCGTGACAACAGCACGCATGACCAGACACAGTGCCACAACTCCGGCCAGAAAAACCAAGGCAACGCCACACCCTACCTCTGCAAAACGCACTGCGCCCAAAGGCCTGGCCCTGGACATGGGACGAGACGTGGAAGATGATGAATTTGAACGCTTCTGATCTGATTTCTGAACGCGCAACACCGGGTGTTGTGCACAAATTTGCGCCAGGGCAGAACCACCAGCCCTTTTTAAGGACAGACCATGCCTGATTTGTTGCCGCAGCCAGATCCGTCCACCCTGCATACCATTCTGGATGCAGTGTGTACGGATCTGCATCCGCTTATTCCCAGAATTTCCACTGTTATCAAAGACCGTGAAGAGGACTTTTTGCGCCTGGGAGCTGCTATTTTTGCAATGAACTCTCAGGCCAGCTCCTTTTCCAGAACTGCTTCAGACATGGCTCAGGCCGTGGGGCAAGGCGCTCTCAAAGCAACAGTCAGTGAACTTCAGCAGCAGGTAAACGAAACGCGGGCCCTGCTGACCTCGGTATCATCTGCCAGCCATCTTCAGGACATGGCCGACATTCTGGGTCAGATTACCAGCCTTGGACGGTCCATGGACCAGTTTACCCGCATGGTGCGCACTCTGAAAGTTCTGGAAGTGGCCACGCGCATTGAAAGTGCGCACCTGGGCCAGGCCGGAAGTGGATTTTCCACCCTGGCTGATGACGTAAAATCCCTGTCCGCCAAAATTGCTCAGAATACGGACAAAATCCGTGAACACACTCTCCTGCTGCACACCCACGTTGCAACGGCCCGCGAACACGGCCAGCAACAGGCTCAGCAACAATCTCAGCATGCCCAGGAAATTTTCACCAATCTTGCTGACGGCATAGAACAATTGGAACAGATGCGCTCAGGCACTGAAGCGCTGGTTGACGAACTGGCTGCCGGGTCACATCAGGTAGCCAGAAACATGGGCCAGGTTGTGGCCTCAGTGCAGTTTCATGACATCACACGCCAACAGGTTGAGCATGTGCAGGAAATTCTTGACCTTGCTGTTGCGGAAATCACCCAGCCCAGTCAGGCCGATGAAGCCGGGCTGGGGGCCTGGGTGCGCGATGTGCTGCGCTTGCAGATTTCCCAATTACAGCAGGCTCGCACCATGTTTTATCAGGCTGTGGAAGACCTGATTACCAATTTACACAGTATTGCCCACCAAATTATCACACTGTGTCAGCAAATTACTGCGGTGGCCTATACGGGAAAAAATCAGGGAACATCCACCCTGGACAGTATTGGCGGCCATATTACGCAGGTTACCGCAGCCATGTACGCAACCAGCGACCAGGCCCTGGAAACATCGCGCACCATGACGAGCATGGCGGAAACCATTTCTACAGTTGCCGAATTTGTTGATGATATTGAAGATATTGGCGTGGAAATCGAACTCATTGCCCTTAATGCCAATGTCAAAGCCGCTCATACTGGAGAAAAAGGACGCGCCCTGAGTGTGCTGGCCGTGGAAATTCAGCATTTGTCCCTGCAAGCCAGAACCCAGACCGCTGAGGTCACCACAATTCTGAACACAGTGACTGACACGGCCCAGGAAATGATCATTGCCGCCCAGTCTGCGGATCTGGCCAGGCAATCTGTTGAGATTCAGGCTGCTTTTACAGGAGTTCTGGAGCGTCTGGCCAGCCTGGACCAGTCACTGCACACGGATATTGCCCAGCTCTCTGAGCTTGGGGAAACCCTGGTCCGGGACCTGGAAACCTTGACCTCTTCCATCCATGTTCACAATGAGGTAGCAAATGAAATCGCTGACCTGGAAGCAGGTCTTGGCACATTGCTGCAAACTCTTGACCCATTCCATGAGATTTTAGATGCAGCGCGGCAACCAGACGCCCTGCGCGACCAGCTTGCTCGCTACACCATGGATAGTGAACGCCTGGTACACCTGGCTGTACTTGGCCATCACGACGAAGCAAGCCCGGCAGACAGTGCTGGCGATGTGGACTTGTTTGACGATGATATAGAGCTGTTTGATGACGGTATTGAGCTGTTCGACGATGGCGTGGAACTGTTTGATGATGGCATAGAATTGTTTGATTCTGCAGATACGAGCACACACGAGGCAACGCCACCCCTGCCAGCACGTTCTGAGGCCCTCGCGGATGAAGATGAATTTGGCGACAATGTAGAACTTTTCTAAACCCAGGAGATTTTCATGTTGACATGTACCACCCTTGGCTCGCCAGAGCGTCCAATAGTCAAGTTGCAAGGCAGTCTGACCATGGAACATGCCCGGGAAATCCACGCCGCGCTGCTGAAGCATGTGCATTTTTCCCCGCACCTGGTGCTTGATCTGGGCGATACAGACAAATCTGATGTCTCCTTTGTGCAGATACTGGTGGCTTTGCTTAAAAATCCAGAACGAAATATCTCCTTTACCCCGCTACCACCGCATTTACTGGAGCTTGCAGCCAGCATTGGCGCAGACAGCCTGATCAAAAATATCATTAACATATCAGAGGGAGTTCAATGAGCAATACTATTATGACCGTCGATGACTCGGCCAGTGTACGCCAGATGGTCAGCCTGACCCTCAAGGACGCAGGCTATTCTGTCATTGAGGCCTGCGATGGCAAGGATGCCCTGGCCAAACTGTCCGGACAAATCGACCTGATTATTACAGACTTAAACATGCCCAATATGGATGGCATTGAACTGATCAAGGCTGTTCGCGCCACGGCTGGCTATAAATTCGTGCCCATTGTTATGCTGACCACTGAATCTCAGGCTGGCAAAAAAGAAGAAGGCAAATCAGCCGGGGCCACTGGCTGGATTGTTAAGCCCTTTAAGCCAGAACAATTGGTGGCTGTTGCCAAGAAACTCCTGCGTTAGCCTCAACCCTGGGAGCCCATATGTCCAGAGACGATCTCAATCGACAAGCATTTAAAGAAGAAGCGCTGGAGCTTCTGGGTGAACTGGAATCCTCCCTGCTGGAGCTGGAAGCAGATCCCTCAAACCAAGGCATCATTGACCGGGTCTTCAGGGCCATGCACACCATTAAAGGTTCCGGAGCCATGTTCGGCTTTGAGGACATTGCCACTTTTACCCATGAAGTGGAAACTGTCTTTGACCTGGCCCGCAATGGGCAGATCAGTGTGTCCCAGGAACTGCTCAACCTGACCCTTCTGGCGCGAGATCTGATTCTGGGGATGCTGGAAGGAACAGCAAATCAGGGCCTGGCGCCCCAGGCCCAGCAGGTCATGCGCGACCTTAAAGCTCTGGTTCCGGCCGAGGAAAAACCAGCGTCGCACAAAATCGTGCAGGAAAAACCAGCCCAGCCCCAGGAACTTTCCTGTGCACTGAATCCAGACCTGAGCACCTGGCGTATCCGCTTTGCTCCGCATGCCAATCTTTTTCTCACCGGAACCAATCCGGCAAGCCTGATCGAAGAACTCTGTGAAATGGGCGAAAGTCATGTCATCATGCACTGCCGGGATATCCCTGATCTTCCTGACCTGGACCCGGAACAATGCCTGCTCTCCTGGGACATTGTCCTGACCACAGACCAAAATGAAGATGCGTTGCGCGATGTGTTTATTTTTGTGGAAGATGAGTGCGAACTGGTGATTCAGATGGTTGGCTCATGCCATACGGTCAGCGAAGAATCATACAAGCGCCTTGGACAGATTCTGGTGGAAAAAAATGATGTCACCCTGGACGCCCTGGAACGTGTTCTGAAAAACCAGAAACCCATTGGCCAGCTTCTGACTGAGTCGGGTCTGGTCAGTTCCACCCAGGTTCAGGCAGCCCTGGCCGAGCAACAGGAAATCAAAAAACTTCAGCAGGCTGCATCGGCATCTCAGGAGGTGCAGACCTCAAGCATTCGTGTGCCAGCGCACAAACTTGATTACCTGGTGGATCTGGTTGGCGAGTTGGTTACGGCCCAGGCCAGGCTGTCCCAATACTCCAGTGAGTGCCATGATGCACAATTACAGGCCATTTCAGAAGAGATTGAGCGCTTGTCAGACGCCCTGCGCGATAACACCCTTGGTATCCGCATGCTGCCCATTGGCACGACCTTCAGCCGTTTCAAGCGTCTGGTGCGGGATCTGTCCCAGGAACTGGGCAAGCACATTATCCTGGAAACTCAGGGAGAAGAAACAGAGTTAGACAAAACCGTGCTGGAGCGCCTCAATGACCCCCTGGTGCACCTGCTGCGCAACTGCATTGATCACGGTATTGAATTGCCTGCACAGCGCAGTGCCCAGGGCAAAAATACCGAAGGCCGCATTCAGCTTCTGGCTGAACATTCTGGCGGTGAAGTGCTCATCCGCATTATTGATGATGGCGCTGGCATTGATCCTGAACGCATTCGGGCCAAGGCCATTGAAAAAGGTGTTATTGCTCCAGACACCACCCTGTCTGACAAAGACGCGCTCATGCTCATCTTTGCTCCTGGTTTTTCCACTGCGGAAAAAATCACCAATGTCTCTGGCCGGGGCGTGGGCATGGATGTGGTCAAACGCAATATTGATGCTCTGCGTGGCCGCATTTCCCTGGACAGCACCGTGGGCCGGGGCACGACAGTTTCAGTGCGCCTGCCCTTGACCCTGGCTATTATTGATGGCCTGCAGGTCCAGGTGGAGGACAGCTTTTTTATCATGCCCCTCTCGGCCGTGGAAGAATGCGTGGAGCTTAAAACTGCCGACAAAGCAGAACGGGCAACCTTTATCAACTTGCGCGGCCAGATGGTTCCCTATGTCAGCCTGCGCCAAAGTTTTGAAATACCTGGACACACGCCGGATATTGAGCAGGTTGTGGTCTGCAACTCGCATGGCAACCGGATCGGCATTGTGGTGGACAGCGTTATTGGCGAACACCAAACCGTAATCAAAACCCTGGGCAAAGTGTATCAGGATGTGCGCGGTATTTCCGGAGCAACCATTAAAGGCGATGGCAGCATGGCCCTGATCCTGGATATTGCAGCCCTGGTGGTTTAATTTATGGATGCAGGCCCCCAGAATGCACCGCTCATGACGGATCGGGAGCTGAAGCAGTTCGGCGAGTTTATTTATACTGAACTTGGCATCAAAATCACGCCAGCCAAAAAAACCATGCTCCAGGCCAGGCTGCAACGCCGGTTACGTATGCTGAACCTGCGGTCTTATGGAGAATACCTGGACTATCTGCAAACCCTTAAAGGGCTGGAAGTGGAACTGCCGCAAATGGTTGATGCGGTTACCACCAACACAACCAGCTTTTTCCGGGAGCCTCGGCATTTTGAGTTTCTGACCAGAAACATCCTGCCCAATTGGCAGAAAAAGCACCCACGCAGCACGTTTACTGTGTGGAATGCAGGATGTTCGTCCGGGGAAGAGCCCTACACCACGGCTATGGTTCTCATGGACTACCATGAGCGGATCAGTCCGTTGAAATTTTCCATTGTGGCCACTGATATTTCTACGGATATTCTCCAGAAAGCAGCCCGAGCCGTGTATGAGGAGGAAAAAATAGCCACCATTCCCCCTGATTTCCGGCGTAAATTTCTTTTGCGCAGCAAGAACAAACACAAGCGTCTGGTGCGTATTGTTCCGGAACTGCGCACTCTGGTCAGTTTTCGACGACTTAATTTTATGGACGATTTTCAATTTCGGGAAAAAATGGACCTGATTTTTTGTCGGAATGTAATGATTTATTTTGACCGCAAAACCCAGGCTGAACTGGTGGAAAAATTCTGCAACCACCTTGTGCCAGGTGGATATTTTTTTTGCGGACACTCTGAAAGCCTGGCCGGAATCAACCTGCCCCTTAAACAATTAGCCCCCGCGACCTACCAACGTATTTAGGAAACCGCTGAATAAACCCAAATAAGTCATTGCAACCGCGAGGGATCGAAATTGAAGCGGGAAGCGCCCCACTGATCCAGAATCATTGGCGTATCAACAGGTATGGATTGTCACGTTGCTACGCTTAGTGCAATGCCAGAATTAATCAGCGCATCCCTAAACAACACACTGAACTTACAGATTTTTTTCAGCAGGCTTTTTAACCTCTCGGTTGACTTGGCCCAGGAAATCTGATTTGCAGTATTTTTTTGAACGTACATATTCTACTGATGAAAAGGCTGGAAATTTTTGCGGAGTTTCAGAAGAAATCGGGAACGAATGGTCCGTGAGCAGCTTGAAGAAAGAGGCATCACGGATCAGCGCGTTCTGGAGGCTATGCGACAAATGCCACGCCATTTGTTTGTCGATGAAGCCTTGCAAATTCAATCGTATGGTGATCATCCGGTTCCCATTGGAATGGGGCAGACTCTTTCCCAGCCCTATATGGTTGGGCTGATGTCGTCCTTGCTTGTGGTGCGTCCGGGGATGCGCGTACTTGAGGTGGGAACTGGCTCAGGATATCAGGCTGCAATCCTTGCGGTCATGGGCGCAGAAGTGTACACAGTCGAACGTATCAGGCAATTGTATGTTCTGGCCAAAACGCGCTTGCAGCATCTGAGGCTTCAGGTGAACCACAAGCTTGATGATGGCACCCTGGGCTGGCCAGAGCAAGGCCCTTTTGACAGAATCATTGTTACAGCCGGAGGGCCAACCATTCCCCTGCCTTTGCTGGAGCAGCTGACAGACCCTGGTATTCTGGTCATCCCGGTTGGCCCATCGCGCAGAGAACAACGCCTGATGCGCATTTTTAAGAAAGAAGGCCGCATACATCAGGAAGATCAGGGAGCAGTGGCCTTTGTGGATTTAATAGGCTCTCATGGGTGGCAACCAGGCCGACCCTAGTTTATGTTTAAAAGGAGTTAGATATGAGTGCACAAAAAAGCGCCTGTTCTGCATGCGCCAGTCAACATACACGAGGCCAAATTCAGGACAGCCCTGAAACACAAATGCAGCAGCAGGACAAAATCATTGCCTCTACCCTGTCTCGCATTACACACAAACTCTTTGTCATGAGCGGCAAAGGCGGGGTTGGCAAAAGCTCTGTTTCAACCAATCTGGCAGCAGCACTTGCAGTAAAAGGCTTTAAAGTCGGGCTGCTTGATGTCGATATTCATGGTCCGAGCGTGCCCCATCTCCTGGGCCTGACCGGTTTGCTCAATATTGATGAACACTCCAAAATTCAGCCCAAACGCTATAGTGAAAACCTGTTTGTGGTTTCCATGGAGTCACTCCTTAAAGACCCGGATCAGGCTGTTTTATGGAAAGGACCGATGAAAGCTTCCGTTATTCGTCAGTTTGTCTCTGACGTGAACTGGGGTGACCTGGACTTTCTGATTGTTGACTCCCCTCCTGGCACTGGCGATGAGCCAATGGCTGTTTTACAGACCATGCCTGATGCCGCGAGTATTGTGGTCACCACGCCGCAAGAAATATCCTTGGCCGATGTGCGCAAATCAATCAATTTTCTCCAACATATCAAGGCCCCTGTTCTTGGAGTAGTTGAAAACATGAGTGGACTTATCTGTCCGCACTGCGCCCAGGAAATTGAAATTTTCAAAAAAGGTGGTGGCCGGGAACTGGCAGAAAAATATGGTTTGCGCTTTCTTGGCGCTATTCCCCTGGACCCAACTGCTGTCATTGCCAGTGACCTGGGCACGCCAGTAGTTATGCTTGATACGCACTCAGCGGCCAAAGACGCCCTTTTGGCCCTTGCCGATACAGTCATCGCGGCCTGTACCAAGAGTGCCGAGACTGCTGGTTAATGAGGACAAACAAAAAATCAGATTGTACTTATGAGAGCGTTCCACAAAAATTATCTCGCATGTGCAGCAATAATACTTGCAATGCTCCTGACTGTACCCATCTATGCGCATGGCAATGGGTTATATTATACAGTTAAAAAAGATGGAACGCTCTGCATAACTGATGCACCAACTTCAGCACAATATAAACCATATACATTAAAAAAAACCATCAACTATATCCGCAATGCAATAATAGCATTTCGCAGAGATAAGCGTAGTGTGCAGGAAATTGAACCTATTGTTCATGATCTATGTCAGCGCTATGGAGTTGATAAAAATTTAGTGATGGCAGTTATTGATGTTGAATCAGGCTTTGATGCTGCTGCAGTTTCCACAGCAGGTGCGCAAGGCCTGATGCAGATCATGCCAGGAACTGGTAAAGATTTAAATCTTATTGACCCGTATAACCCAACAGAAAATATTGATGCAGGCATTCGTTATCTGCGCCAGCTTTTAGATAAATTTCCGGATAGACGACTCGCCATTGCTGCCTACAATGCCGGACCGAATGCAGTTACAAAGTATGGAGGAATTCCTCCGTATAATGAAACACAAGACTATGTGAACAAAGTTTGTGCTCGACTGGAAAACTATGAATAAATGATCATGAACCTACCCAATGTACTCACACTTCTGCGTATTGTTGCAGTGCCTTTTATCATTGCTCTGCTGACTTTTCCAGGCAAGGCAACATGCTTTCTGGCAACATTATTTTTTGTGCTTGCTGTTTTAACTGACCTTGCAGATGGATTTATTGCAAGAAAATTTAATCAGGTGACAAACCTTGGTAAATTTCTTGACCCTATCGCGGACAAGGTTCTTATTGCTTCTGTCCTGATCATGCTTGTGGAGCTGAACTGGATTTCCGCGTGGATTGCGATTGTCATCATTGTACGCGAATTGCTCGTCACAGGACTTCGCGCTATTGCAGCAAACAAAGGCGAGGTGATTGCGGCAGATAACTATGGAAAATTAAAAACTATTATCCAATCCATAGCACTTATTCCACTCATCTATCATTATCCCTTCCTGGGCCTTGATGTGCACCAGATTGGACAATCCTTATTACTTGTCGCAGTTGTTTTAACTATCTATTCTGGCTGGAATTACTTACGAACATTTTACAAGGTTTGTATGGCATAAGCGGAGGAAACGTGTATGGCTCAAATTGATGCATTTTTCAAAATGATGCACGAACTTGGTGCCTCTGACCTGCATTTATCGTCTGGCTCCCAGCCTATTATTCGTCTTCATGGTGAAATGCAGCGTATTAAATACAAAGTGCTTGAACATGAGGAGTTAAAAAAACTTTTATACGAAATTACTCCGGAAAATAAAGCCAAGCTGTT
>JAAYGZ010000059.1 GCA_012727515.1 Desulfovibrionales bacterium | reverse complement strand
TGCCTGGTGAGTTGCACGGACAGGCGTATGTTGCAATTTTTATAATGATATTTCAATATGTTAATTGCAGAGGCAAACAACTTTCGTTGATGAATGCTCACGGATTCAGGGTAAAGAAATTGGTTTGTACATCTTTTAGTGGGCTTCGCGAAGAAGATCATAATTTAAAGAACTTTAATAATTGGCCTGCCCTTGTTGACAAAGCTATCAATGCTCTAATCGAAAGTAGCATGGTAGCAGAAATGATGGACAAAAGACTTCTTGCCACTCCTTTTGGAAAGGCGGTCGCCCATTCTGGATTCAAACCTCAAAGCGCAGTAATACTTCTTGAGTATTTCGCTCGCAAGGGGCAAGTCCTTGCAGGACTGTTGGGTTATCCTGTTGATCATAACAATATTGCTCGCTTTGCCTATTTAATATTCGCGGCATCTTTCTCCACCCCGGAATTTCATGCTTTCAGTGGAAGTCAACAATCACGTTTTCTGCCATGGCCTCTTCGGGACCAAATTTACGATGCCAGTTCTTATGCAGATGACCTCCTCGAAGTCAATTGGTACGCAGATCCAATTTCAACAAATTCTGCCCAAGTTGCCCTTGATTGGATTAACGGTGCGAAATTGATCGATCAAGAGAAAGTTCACAGCAGCCTAAGAGCTGGTATGCTGCTCGATATGTATCGGAATTTAGGATGGGTATTACAAGGAATCGTATCAATTATTTCAGCTGCCTCTGACTCAAGAATTCCCGACCCTCTTCGCCCATTAATCTTGAGGGGGCAAGCCGATCTGTTGTCATCGCTACGTAAACTTCCGCGAGCTATTGCCCGATTGAGTTTTCGGGTTTCTAGTGGATTACCCGATGACGTACTTTGGATGAATGCGCTGAATCAAACAGGGGAGCAATTCCGGCTCAGTCGCGAAGACATCCTATGCTTACGCAAAAATGGGTTCACACGTCCTGAACAGCTGATGCTTGGCACTCCAGATTCCGATAAAGTTAGGTGTAAAGTATTTGCTAAAGCGAAACCCACACCTACCTTAAAAGCAAATTGGTTGAGAGATAGAAGCCGAACTTGGAAAGCTCATGAAAGAATGCGAGCTGCTGAAAGACACCGCGAAAGAGCAAAAGGGTGCCGAGAAGTCACTTTAATTGATGAATTTTATGTAAACCGTGGAGTTGGATTCGAAGCGGTCTTTGAAAAAATATTGGCGCATCTCGGTGTTGAGTTTGAGCGGTTAGATGATAACTCCAAAACAGGTGCACCAGACTATCTAATTAAACTTAAGAACTCCCCACCGCTCATTTTTGAACTGAAATCACGTCAGGGTGACAATCTCATTAATTATAACGGAGCGACAGAGGTTCTTGCTGCATCGGAGATTCATGGTCACAGAAACACTTTCTGTATAACTCTATGCCATCCTGGTGTCGACCCAAGCGTGCCACTGGCCATAACTGGCAGTGGACGATTAAGTGTAGTTGAAGCTAATGACTTAGCAGCCCGTTGAAAAAGTTTGCAAGTATGCCATAATGGCATTTTCCCTAAGGAGGACGCCATGAGTCTTGGCCGGAGCAAGGAGCAGCAGCGCAGTATGTGGCTGGCGTATGATCAGATACCGC
>JAAYGZ010000058.1 GCA_012727515.1 Desulfovibrionales bacterium | reverse complement strand
TCTGCACCACAGGCACGGCCAGGCGTAAAAAATCATTACGGCTGCTGTTTGCTGTACATCGCACCAACGCGGCCAGCACGTCTTCACTCAGGGGCAAGCTGAAAAAAGCGCGTTCCAGGGCCGGGCCGGTGATTTGTATTCGGTCAGCAGACCAGAGCTGTTCCAGGGTCAGCCACCAGGCTCTGGCAGCCTCACTGCCGTGAGCTGCACTCCGGGTACTGCGTGCCAGTGCAGCAAGCAGGGCCTGTGCCCTGTGTTCGGGCAAATGTTCACTGCAGATGCGCTGACGCATGTGCAGGCCAAGGAGCCTGGCCTGCTGAGGTTTGTTCAGCAAACGGCGCACCCAAAAGGCCAGTTCCGCGCCATCATGAAAGAGAAGAACTTCCGTGCCAGGAGTGAACAGTTCTTCCACATGACCCAGGGCCGGAGAAATAAGAGCGCACCCACATGAACCAGCCTCAAAAAGACGAAAATTAACTTCACCAAAAATAGCTTCATTGGGCACGATCTGGCTGTTGTCGTAACAGGAAAGCATGGCCTCATGGCTGAGATCCTGGTAAGTCCGGAGCGGGACAAGGTGCGTCAGCCAGTCCACAAACCACTGGCGCACCGGGCGTTCTGCAGTCAGACGGCCCACAAAACACAGGGCCTGCGCGCGCGTATCCCAGGCAGGCGCAGAGCGCTTGCTGCCAAACCAGGGCAGCCACAGGGTCTGGGCAATGCCCTGGGCGTGCAGCCAGGCGGCCCAGTGTTTTTGCGTGGAGCAGACCAGATCAAACAGACGGGCATAATAAATCTGCCAGAAACTGTTTAAGTGCGTGTCAATGGACCAAAAAACCTTGGGGCAGGAAAAATGCTGAAGATCTGCAATCAAGGTGCGCGGACCAAGGGTTTCCTGCTGAATGATAAGATCCGGAACAAAGCCGTTTAAAAGCGGAGCCAGGGCAATGACCCCAGAAGAAGGGGCAAGACAGAGACACTGATGTCCAAGTGCGGTCAGGGCCGGGGCAAGGCTGGCGTGAATACAGGCTATGTTCATGGCTGTGGTCAGTTTGCTCCAAACAGGCGAACACAGGCCGGGGCAAGGCGCACCTGGTCCCAGGCTCCTTGCGCTGCGCAGGTTCCGGACTCCAGAACCAGGGCATGTGAAAAAAGCGTGCTGCTTAATTCCGGCGAGTGCGTGGCCATGACCACGGTTCGTCCCTGGGCGCACATATCTGCAAGCAAAGCCTGCATACGGGCCTGCCAGGCTACGTCCAGCCCGGAAAATGGTTCATCAAGCACCAGCAGATCCGGGCCATGCACCACACTGCGGGCCAGCATAACCTGCCTGGCCTGACCATAAGAAAGGCTGGACAAGGGCGTATCCAGCCACGAACGCATTCCCCAGGCCTGGGCCAGATCAGTGGCCAGATCCTTTTGCGCAGCGCTCAACCCCCGGTGCATACCCAGGCCATCGCAAAGGCCAGAAAAGATAATGTCTTTACAGGTGCTTGCCGGGTCAATGCGCTCCTTGATCCAGGGCGCAAGAATGCCAAGCCGCGCACGAGCCGCTGCAAGGCCAAATTGATTGGTTTGCTCAAACCAGGTCAGCACCCCGCCTGGCCAGGGGCGACGATACCCGGTAATCATCTGTAAAAGTGAGGATTTTCCAGCCCCATTATGCCCCAGTACAGCCCAGCATTCACCAGCATGAACTGTCCAGTTCAGGGCGCGAATCGCCGTGACCCCATCTGTAACCACAGAGCAGTTTTCCGCCTGGATAAGCATGTTGGCCTGTGTCTGGCGGGCTGAACGCGAGGGAAGGCGCAGCCGTGCCGGGCGTACAGATATGGGTGCATCTGTGATGCGGCCATGTTCAAGATAAATACGGCCCTGTACCGCCTCTGGCACAGGGACCACGCCATGACCACTGACAATAAGTCTGGTCTGGCCGCTTTCAGCAATGCGGTTTAAGACATCAAGCAACTGCAACTGCCCCTGGCGGTCCAGGCCCTGGCCAAGTTCATCCACGGCCAGAATTTTGGGCTGGATGATCAGCGCTCTGTCCAGCAGGGTGCGTTTGGCCTCGCCTGTGGATACATCGCGAACAGGTCGGTGCAGCACATGGCCCACGCCCATGACCTGACCAAGTTCTGCGGCCTGGTCACGTTCTGCCTCTGAAGGCTGGTGATATAAAAATGGCGTGTTGGTCAGGCCTGCACAGATTACTTCCCAGACCGGGACCCGCAGGTCATGGAGCTGATACCAGTCAGCCATCTGGGGCGTAACCAGGCGCATATGTGGTTTTGCCGCCAGGGGTGACGCTGATTGCTGTCCATGCAGCTCATACAGGCGTTGCCCTGCACTGCGCTGGGAAGGCCAGAGTTCTCCGGTCAGCAGGCGCAACAGGGTTGTTTTTCCAGCGCCATTATCACCCAGCACCGCAAAATGCTGTGGCCCGGCACAGGACAGATTGATATTGCTGAGAATGCGGGCCAGTCCCAGGTCCACATCCACATTGTGTACATAAATGCGCAGACTATCCATGATGATCGTTTTTTTCCTGTTCTTTCCAGGTGGCTGACTTGTAACAATACACACAGCGCGTATTGTCGCGAAAAAAGCGCTATAAAAGCATTCCAGCCACAAAACCGCCAATATGTGCCCACCAGGCCACGCCACCACCATCAGCACTGGACACCAGGCCGGAAAAAACCTGACTGAGAAACCAGGCTCCAAGAAAAAACAGGGCCGGAACTTCCACAATAAGCGGAAAAAAGAAAATCGGAATCATAGTGACAACCCTGGCATGGGGATACAAAGCAAAATAGGCGCCCATAATGCCGCCAATAGCCCCGGAAGCGCCAACCACAGGCACAGTGGAATCCGGGCTGGTGACCATGTGTACGGCCAGGGCGCACAGTCCGCAAAGCAGGTAAAAAACAGCAAAACGGAGTGGCCCCATAACATCTTCAATATTGTCGGCAAAAATCCACAAGGACCACATATTGGCAATGATATGCAGCCAGCCAGCGTGTAAAAACATGTGCGTGACAAAGGCAATGCTCCCGCCATCCGGATATCCGCGCCACATGGCCCAGTCCGGATGAAAAAAACGGGCCGGAACCACGCCAAAAAGATGGAAGAACAGATGTTGCTGGCTGGATGAAAGGGCCAGCACATCGAGAAATACAAGAATGTTAAGGGCCAGAATGGTCCAGACCATGTACGGTCGGTGCAGGGTGGGGATATTGTCGCGCAGGGGAATCATGACACATTCATACCGTGTTCGCGCTGCTCGTCAAGCAGGGCCAGCACTGCACGCAGATGACGCTCCTGACGGCAACGTTGTATGTTGCGCACAACCCTGGCCAGGGCCTGGACCTGGTGCTGCAACTCTGCAGCCGAGCCAGAATTATTGACCACAAGCTGAGCGGTCCGAACCTTGGCAGCCTGCTCCCATTGCCAGGAATCAACCTGGGCTATGCGCTCAGCATCCCAGCCTCGCGTCCGCAGCCGGGCATGACGAAGTTCATCAGGACAAAACACCGTAACCACCACATCGTGATCAGTCTGTAGGCCAGTTTCACAGAGCAGGGGAATTTCCGCCACGCTGATGTGTGGGGCATGGGCCTGATGAAAAAGCTGAACTGCCTGGCGCACCACAGGATGAATAAGACGCTCAATTTCACGTCGCAGGCTTTCAGACGAGCGCATGGCCTGGTACAGGGCAGCCTTGTCCACAGGCGCAGTATCTGCTGGCACAAAGGTGGTTCCAAAATAATGACGCAGGATCTGCCAACCATCCTGGCCAGGCTCATAGGTGGCCGCAACCACGTCATCTGCACTGAGCGTGGCCAGGCCTTCCTGCTCCAGCATACGACGCACCGTGGATTTTCCGCTGCCGGTTGCTCCGGTCAGGCCCACACGCAAGGGAGCCTGGCATAAAAGCCTGAGCTGATCCAGAAAATCCTGGGGCACAGGGGCCAGAAACACCAGGGGCTGTCTGGTGTGGGGATGTTGTACGCGCAAACGCCAGGCATGAAGCATCTGGCGCACAGCGCGTGCCGCAGTGCGTGCATCAGCATACACCGCATCACCCAGCAAAGGATGGCCCAGGGCTGTCATGTGTACCCGAATCTGATGTGTACGCCCGGTATGAATGCGCACCAGCATGAGGCTGGCGCTGTGATCCGGAGCAGTCCATAAACGGACATACTCTGTCCGTGCCGGACGACCTCCGGCATGAACCACGGCCATACGAGTTTTGATGCTTGGATGACGGCCAATGGGCAGCTCAATACAGCCAGAAGCTGGTGGTTCTCCGGCAACCAGAGCCAGGTATTGCTTGTCTATCTCACGCTCTGCAAAAGCCTGGGTCAGGGCCAGACGAGTTGGTTCGTGCAGGGCCACAAGAATAAGCCCTGTGGTGTCTTTGTCCAGGCGGTGCACAATACCAGGCCGTTCTCCAGCCATCTGCGTCAGGGCAGGAAAGGCGTGTGCTGCAAAATGCAGAAGCGTTGGCTCTGTAACAGACGGGGCCGGATGCACAGTAAGTCCGGCCTGCTTGTTGATAACTGCCAGGTACTGATCCGCAAAAACAAGGCTGAGTGGGCCAGGCCGGGGCACAAGTGCAGAAGGGGTGCTCTGCGCATTTAAGGTAATACGCTGGCCTGGAATAAGACGAGTTGAAGGCTTGCGACAGACCTGGCCATTGATACTGGCCTGGCCGGCACGAATCCAGTTCTGGATTGCTGTGCGCGCAATTTCGTGATCCAGCCAGTCATACCAGAAGCTGTCCAGCCGTTGGCCAGCAGCAGAGGCAGGGGCACGAAGATCATGGGTGTCCATTGTTCAAGTACAACTTCAGGCCTTAAGCCGTGCTTGTTCCAGCAGGTCTTTGGCCTGGGCCAGGGGCATGGGGCGACCCAGCAGATAACCCTGGGTCAGATCACAGCCCATGGTAATCAGGGCCTCTAACTGTTCTTCAGTTTCCACTCCTTCTGCCACAGTATGCAGGTCCAGAATTTTACCCAGGCCCAGAATAGCCTTGATGATTTCCATATTATTAGAATTTTCCAGCATGGTCGCAATAAAGGAACGGTCAATTTTTAAGACATTGATGGGCAAACGCTGTAGATACGACAGGGAGGAATATCCAGTCCCAAAGTCATCCATACAGATTTGAATACCCATTTTCTGCAGTCGATCCAGTTTGGTGATGGCCAGTTCTGTATTTCCCATGACTGCTGTTTCAGTGATCTCCAGTTTAAGACGACTTGGTTCTAAACGTGAAGTTTTAAGCAGATCATGAATAAAACTGACCAGGTTGGGCTGGGCCAGATCCTTGGGCGAAAGGTTTAGGGCCAGGGTAATGGGCAGGTCTGGATAATCGTGTACCCATTGGGCCAGAATCTCACAGCCCTTATGCAGTACCCAGCGCCCCAAATCAGAAATAAGCCCTGTTTCTTCGGCAACCGGAATAAACGCCCCTGGCCCGAGCACGCCATGTTCCGGGTGATGCGAGCGGATCAGGG
>JAAYGZ010000057.1 GCA_012727515.1 Desulfovibrionales bacterium | reverse complement strand
GCCTGGAATTTCTGCCCGATGGCTATTACAGTGCCCAGTGGGATGAGACAAAACGTGAAACCAACAAGGCGGACATTGTACGCCGGATTAACGAGCAAAACGATGTGGACCTGATCTTTGCCTTTGGCACCTGGGCCGGGCAGGACATGAGTACTGATGAACATAACGTACCCATGTTTTCCATGTCCGTAACCGATGCTGTGGATGCGGGCATTGTGGCTTCAGTGGAAGACTCAGGTCGGGATAATGTTCACGCCCAATTGGAGCCTGGCCGCTATGAACGCCAGATTGCCATTTTTCATGATGTCTTCAAGTTCAAACGCCTGGGCGTACCCTATGAGGATACGCCCGATGGCCGGAGTTCCAGCGGTATTCCGGCTGTGGAAAATGCAGCCCAGAAACTGGGTATTGAGATCGCGCCCTGCACGACCCAGCTCAACCTGCCGGACCTGGATCAGTCCTTTGCCAATTTGCTGGCCTGTGTGGAAAACCTGAGCACCCAGTGTGACGCCATCTACCTGACCGTCAACACCGGAATGCAGGGCAACCGCATTAAAGAGCTGCTCCAGCCCATTATTGCTGCGGGTATCCCTTCTTTTTCCCAAAGTGGGCCAGGGGAAACCAGGCTGGGTGTACTCATGAGTCTGGCCCAGACCAATTTTGATGATGTCGGGCTTTTTGAGGCCAAGGCCATAGCCCAGGTCTTGGACGGGGCCAAACCACGCTATGTCAGCCAGGTTTTTGAAGGCCCCCTTGGGCTGGCCATCAATCTGGAAATGGCAGTGCGTATTGGCTGGAATCCGCCTTTTGAAATCCTGGCGGCAGTAGATGAAATTCATCAACGCATTCCTGACGCAGCACAATGAGCCAGATCACCTCTGTACCTGAGTCATCACCAGCACCAGCACGTCGCTCCAGACTGCCTTTTATTTTAGGCGGGCTGGCGGCACTCTTGTGCGCCCAAGTGTTCTATGGTGCCCTGGTTCTTTCTGCCTTGCACAAACAATATGCCAAGCCCATGCAGGCAGTGCAGGCTTTGGTCTGTGAAGAACTGGGTAACCGTCTGGGGCGCATGACACGACTGGGCAAGGAACCTGGCCGCATGGCACAGCTGGAATCACTCCTGGCCTCCTATCGCAGTGAAGTGACCGACTCTTTGCTGATTGTGGATGCTCAGGGAAAAGTGCTGGCAGGCTGGGGCCAGGAGCAGGGCACATCCTTTTCATTACCAGCCCAAAATACAACTCCCCAGGGCCAGACAGAAGAATTCTCCAGAGACGGATACTCCTGGCTTGCACGTGCCCTGTATAATCAGGATGAAGCCATTGTTGGTCATATTGTCCTGGGCATGAAAGACGCCAGGCTATCAGCACAAATCCGACCAATCTTACAAGATAACATCAAAATACTGGGCACTATCACCCTGGCTGCAATTTTGCTTTTAATCCTGGTAACCATGCGCATTGGCCTGACTCCCAAGGCAATGGGCAAGGCCAGGCCATCTGTTTCCCGCCCACGTCTTTATCTGGCATTGCTCGCT
>JAAYGZ010000056.1 GCA_012727515.1 Desulfovibrionales bacterium | reverse complement strand
GCCGGGATCTTTTTGCCTTGCAATGCCTGTCCTGCCATAGCGTGGGCGGGCCCATGAACGATATCCGTAAAGTCACGGCCAGGGTCGGAACCATTGGTCTGGACGCATACCTCACCGGCCAGGGACGGGTCTTTACCCATATGCCGCCATTTCTGGGCACTGCTCAGGAACGCAAGGCCCTGGCCGAATATATTACTGTGGTCATCAATTCCCGTGAGCCTGATACAGAATACGCAGCAGAAATCACGCCCCTGACAGAAGCGCCTGGATCTTTTGATGCTGATTCTGCCGAGTATGTGCTTTTGGCCTGGAACACTCTGGGCATGAAATGCGTGTCTGATGCAGACCGCTTTTTTTCCTTGCTGCCTCCGGGCAATGCCTTTGGGGCAGTGCTTATCAGGCGCGGGGAACAGCCAGAGCTGGTGGATGGATCAGAGATAACCCTTGCCTATGCGGCTCCTGCTGATTTTCAAAACCCAGCCTCCCAGATGGACTGGTGGAAATTTGCTCCGTCTTTGCTGGGTAAAGAACTGGCGCCCAATGTGTCTGCAACGGGTCTTGGCCCATCTGGTACCATGACCTATAATGAAAAAACGAGTCAGTTTGAGGCCATTGGTATTCCGGTTGTGCCGTATGCTGACTCTGGACAGGTAAACCCCTATCCTGTGTTTACTATTACAGCCACTGACTCCCAGGGCCAGGTAGTGGCAGAAACCAAGGTTGTGGCTCCGGTGAGCACAGAAATGGGCTGCTACAACTGTCACGGCGGAGAGTGGGGCAGGGATGGTACAGGCATTGCTCCGGTCACGGCCAGAAATATCCTGGCTGTGCATGATGCGCGCTCCAAGACCAATCTGGAAGCCCTGGCAGACAAGGGCCAGCCGGTCATGTGTCAGAGCTGCCATCCAGACCCCTTGCTTGGTGCAGAAGGCAATCCCCAGCTTCTTAATCTTCCGGCAGCCATTCATGGCTTTCATGCCCATTACATGCGCGATCAGGGCGAAGAAGCATGTGCCCGGTGTCACCCAGACAGTCCCACCGGAGTCACGCGCTGTTTGCGAGATAATCATGCCAGTATCGGGCTTGGCTGCAAGAGCTGTCATGGCCTGCTTGAAGATCATGCCGTGTCCCTGCTCAAAGCAGAGCAGAGCAAGGGCAAAGCCCAGGCTGAACACTATATGCGTGGCCTGCGCCCGCAAGTAGTGGCAAGCCAGGATGAGATTGCACCCCGCACTCCGTGGATTCAGGAGCCAGACTGTATGACCTGTCACGAGGATGGTCGGCCCGGTGTGGAATCCAGCGCCTTTAATACCTGGAATGACACGCCAGGGCAGTTATACCGCAATCGCAAGGATGAAATGGAAGCAGTGCCCTGCATTGCCTGTCATGGCGCTCCTCATGCAACCTATCCTGCCACCAATGCCTATGGCTCTGATCGGGACAATCTCCAGCCCATGCAATATATGCAGATGGCCGGACCCATCGGGGCCAGTGAAACCTGTGCCGTCTGTCATACCATTGATATGGATGCTGATGCCCACCACTAAAAAAACAAAAAATCCAGATAGGCAGACACGGGGGAGGAATACTCCCCCGTGTTGTTTGGATGCAGTGCGCGGGATCAGTTCATTACACGTCAGAACATCAGAACATAGGTGGCATGTACGGAGGAAGTGTGAGCAAAATACACGCACACGAAGAATCGCTGTCTGGGCTGGATACATTGGTGGCAGACCTGGGCACAGCACTGGTCGCCCAGGGCTTGCGCATGGGAGCGGCAGAGTCATGCACAGGCGGTCTGGTGGCCCATACTTTGACAAATATAGCAGGCAGCTCGGCCTGGTTTGAAGGGGCTGTGGTGGCCTATGATAACCGGGTTAAACAGGCGCTGCTTGGCGTGAGCGAGCAGATCCTGCATAGCTATGGCGCTGTGAGTGCCCAGTGTGTGAAAGCTATGGCTGTTGGTGTGGCCAGGCTGTTGGATGTGCCTGTGACAGTGGCTGTTTCAGGCATTGCCGGGCCAGGCGGAGGCAGTGCAGACAAACCAGTGGGCACGGTCTGGATGGCTTGGCACATTAACGGGCAGGTATGGAGCAAGGTCTGCACTTTTTGCGGTGATCGGAGTCAGATCAAGGCAGGAAGCGTGCGGGCAGTGCTGGAGGAATTAGGTGGCGTATTGATAAAAAAACGGCGCGTCATAGGCTGACGCGCCGAAAAAACCGGGAGAGTGGCGCTGGAATACGGGAATGGTCAGTTGAGATAGTCACCGCGATTGAATTTGAATTCTTCTGTGGTGGTCAGGATATCCAGCTCCTCAAGGATGGACTGCAGCATTGTCTCGTGGACTGGACTATGGGCCATGTGCCCCTTGACCTCCTGGATATTTTCCCGAATAGCGGCCAGCTGAGTGTAGCCATCACGCAGGCTGCCATGCGGGGTGCCAATAGTTTGGGAATAATTTTCCCATTGTGAGAGCAAGGAATCCATTTTGTTCATGACCGACTGCTCTGTGGATGTTTGAAGCATCGCGGCCTGCACGGCCTGATCAAGTCCTACCATGGGCATGGCTGTTGGTATGGCCGTGCCTGACTGGACAGGCGTCCCCAAGTTCATTTCCTGGTTCAGCGCCAGGGCGAACCCTTCGCCGGAGGTGGACCGGGCGATGTTTTTTTGTTGCTGGAGCTGTAAAGCTGCCAATTGTTCTGGTGTAATTTTCATGGCCATCTCCTTTTTCTGAAACTTAAGCAGAGAGTATGCCAAGGTTGGATTTTTAATGTATTATATTATGGATACACAAAATTATGAAATCATGGCGGCATGATTTGCCGGGTTGGTCTGTTTCCTGTGCCCCATGCTGTTGCGCAACGTATCAGTTGCATGTCTGGCGGGTCAAGAACCGGAAAAACGGAGCACAGGAATGAATTGGGATGAGTTGGTGCAGCAGGTGCAATCAGGGCAGGTTGTTATCTATCCAACAGAAACATTTTATGCCTTGGGCTGTATGAGTACCCATTCCGGAGCGGTTAAGGAAATATTTCGTATCAAAGCCAGAAATACAGCAAAAAGCCTTCCGCTTATTGTGTCGGATTGGAACATGGTGGAGGCTTTTGTACGCCTGGACCAATACGCCCTGGACCTGGCGCAGCAGTTTTGGCCCGGCCCGCTCTCGCTTATTGTGCCTGTCGCAGAGTCCATCTGCGCACAAGCCTGTGGAGTTGATGGGCGTGCGGCTGTCCGCATGTCGCCTCATCCTGTGGCCAAAGCCTTGTGTCAGGCCGTGGGCGCGCCTCTTGTTGCCACCAGCGCCAATTGGAGTGGTCAGGAACCTGCATGTACGCCGCACGCTCTTGCAGATTTTCTGGCCGCACATTCAGGCGTGCTTTGCCTGGCAGACAGGCCCTGGCCTGCTGGGGGCCTGCCCTCAACCGTAGTGGAAGTTTGTGGTCCCAACCAGGTGCGTATGGTGCGTCATGGGGCAGTGTCGGCATCTGCTTTGGCCCAGGCTGGGTATGCGTGTATGTAGCGGTACAAAAATTTTTATCCATACATAGCCAGGACCGGCTGTTTGTGGAAACAGGTTAAAAAATTTGTATTCATTTTTTTTATTCAGGCTTGAAGAGTAAATTTTAAAATACAGCTAATTCAGAATGTTAGTATTTTATTTGTCCTTTTTAGCGTATTTTTGAATTATGGCCTGTAAATTGCTTATTCTTTTTTAACTTCCTCTTTTTGCCAAAATCGGCTCCCGTATCGGCAGGT
>JAAYGZ010000055.1 GCA_012727515.1 Desulfovibrionales bacterium | reverse complement strand
CCTTCAATTTGTTCCCGAAATATCTGCACCAGTTCCCGAAAGGAAACATCCCCCAGGGGTTCAATCATCTTTCCCGTGGGGCCAACACTGCCTGCAACAAAAATATGTTCGCCCACTGCCTGACGTGCAGCGCGGGCCAGGGCCTCGTTCACCTCCACGGCACGCAGACCAGCAGGGAGCTTGGTTCGCGTGGCCCCAAAGGTATTGGTGGTAGCCACTTCTGCCCCGGCAGCTGCATATTCAGCGTGAATTGCCGCCACAACACCAGATTCGCGCACGCCAAATTCCTCAGGCGATTCTCCGGCCTGCAGCCCTCGTTGTTGCAACAGGCTGCCCATGGCGCCGTCAAAAATAAGCACTTGTCCTGTTGCCAATCGTTGTCGAAAGTCTCGCATGCCGCACTCCTCAACACATTCATCTGCTCGCAGCCTGTGGCTGAACAAAAAGCCCTACGTAAAATCATTGAAAAGGACAAATAAAAACTCTATACAGGAAAACTTCAGAAATACACACGGCGCAGCAGAGCTAAACGTGCGTTCCTGTGCACGACACGACCTATATCACCCGGTACAGCCATGAATCCTGATCAGTCTCCAGATAAAGACCTTTTTGATGATCCCGGCAAAACGTCAGAACAAAAGGCGGTCAGACCGCCTGCTGCCCTGGCGCTTACTGCTCGCAAAGATGTCAGTACCCTGGACCCGTTGCATATTTATCTCCAGGAAATCAAAAAATTTCCGTCCCTGGAGCAAGATGAGGAATTTGACCTTGCTCGTAAATACCGAGACGATAAGGACGAAGGCGCTGCCTTTCGCCTCACAACGGCCAATCTGCGTCTTGTGGTGCGCATTGCCATGGATTTCCAGCGCAAATGGATGCAGAATGTTTTAGATTTAATCCAGGAAGGCAATGTGGGCCTGATGAAGGCCGTGCAAAAATTTGACCCGGACAAAGGCATTAAATTTTCCTATTATGCTTCTTTTTGGATCAAGGCGTATATTCTTAAATTTATTATGGATAACTGGCGCATGGTCAAACTTGGCACCACCCAGGCCCAGCGCAAACTTTTCTATAATCTGGGCAAGGAACGCCAGCGCCTGCAAGCCCAGGGCTACACTCCGGACACGTCCACATTATCCAAAAACCTGCATGTGTCTGAAGCAGATATTATTGAAATGGGGCAGCGTCTGGGCCAGCATGATATGTCTTTGGATATGCAGATGGGCGAGGATGCGAGCTATACGCCCATGGATTTTATCCCGGCCCTGGAAGCAGGCATTGAAGAGCGCATGGCCACAGAGCAGATGTCAGCCCTGCTGCACGATAATATTGACGTGCTGCGAGCCAGGCTCAATGAAAAAGAGCTGGATATTCTGGAATTACGCCTGCTGGCTGATACGCCTATTACATTACGTGAAATCGGTGATAAGTATGGAATTACCCGCGAGCGAGTCCGCCAGATAGAGGCCCGTTTGCTGGAAAAAATCAAAGATCAGATGAGCAGCTCTATCCAGGACTTTTCTCAGGAATGGATTGAATATGAAGAATGAAATCTTGCGCCGACTGCGTCAGGAAAGCGCCAATGTGCTTCCAGATCGCTTGCCCAATTTTTATACAGTGCTCAACGCGCAGCTCGCTTTTGCCAGGGAAACATTTTTTTCCCATCCGCTCATTATACGCTGCAGGGAAGATGTGGTCCCTTTTTTACATGATGATTTTGGGCACGGCGTTGATCATGCCAAAAAAGTAGCCATTGAAGCCTGTACTCTGGTCCTGGCAGAGGCAGAGCCACTCGGCATGGCCACAGCGCGTCGGCTGGGACTGTTGGCCATGCTGGCTGGGCTGATCCATGATACGTGTCGGCTTGAAGGCGATCATGCCATCCGTGGCGGAGAACTGGCTCTTTTGCTGCTGCATGATTATCCGCTTCAGGATGCGGAAAAAGACAGTATTGCCAAGGCCATTGCCTGCCATGAAGCCTTTTCCCAGCACAAAATTTTTGATGATCCGCACACGCAATTAGTTTCTGACGCACTCTATGATGCAGATAAATTTCGCTGGGGCCCGGATAACTTTCTGACTACCTTATGGGAAATCTGCAATTATCAGGAATGGACCCTGAACGAAATTCTCGCTAAGTTCCCTCAGGGCCTGGAAATGATTGCCTCTGTTCAAGATACCTTCCGCACTTCTACTGGCAGAATTTATGGCCCGGAATTCATTGAGTTGGGGCTTACCATGGGCAAAAAAATGTATCAGATTATCCAGACATTTTGTCAGCAACATGGCGGTTCCTCGCTGGATCTGCCATGACTACTTCTCGCGCCACGCAGAATACCTCTGTTTGCGTTCTCATCATTTTACTGATGTGCTGCCTGGGCTGCGCTTCGCGTAATGCCCCTGTTCCTCAGCTCACGCCAGTTGCTGTGCCCAATCGGGTTGCCGAGTCCGCTGACGCGCAGGCTATCTACAATTACCTGGCCTACCGCGCACATCTTGGTGATAACGAGGCTGAGCAGGCCATTGCTTCTTTAGAACATACCATTGCCATTGCCCCGACCCAGACCCTGTACCTGGAGTTAGGTAATCTCTACTGGCAGGCTTCACGTTTTTCCGATGCCCAGCTTGTACTTAAAAATGCCCTTGCTACCTACCCGGACTCCACGGTGCTCGTGCTGACCCTGGCCAAGGCCTATGCGTCCCAGGGCCGTTTTGATGACGCAGTGCTGACTCTGGATGATTTTTACAAAAAGCATCCACACCAGTCAGAACTTATTCTGGAAGCTGCGGCCTATCGCATTGAGCAACGCCAGTTTGGCGATGCCGTGGATCGACTGTCAGCCCTGCCCAAAGACCAGATTTCTACGACTGTACGTTTGCTGTCAGGCAAAGCCTTGCTTGGCCTGGGCCTGCAGGACAAAGCCATTGCCCAGTATCAGCAGGCAATTAACGAAAACCCGGATTCATTTGATGCCTGGGTGGAAATGGGCCTGGCCTATGAATCCATAAAAAATTATGTCGCGGCAGAGCAGGCCTTCAGCCATGTCTATGAGTCCGGGGCAGAAAATTCGCAGATTATCTTTCGCTTGATTGATCTGAACATAAAACTCAACAATCCAGACAAGGCCGTGGCCTATGCTCTGGAAGCAGCTGATGAGTTGCCCCTTGTGCTTGAAGCAGCCAATCTGTTATTAAGTCAGGATTTTTATGATCAGGCCGCACAATTACTCGACCCAGTGGCCGAGCAGGAGCCTATTCCTGCTGATGCGCTTTTTTACCTGGCCATTTTAGAATATCAAGGGCGGGACAATCTCAGCAAGGCCCTTGAATACCTGGCCGACATCCCTCGTGATCACCCTCATTTTGAACGCAGTCTGATTTTTGGCATTCACCTCCTGTATCAGGACGAGCAAACCGACAAGGCCATTGCAGCCTGCCGTCAGGGCATGGAGCTTTTCCCGCACCAGCCAGAATTTTATGTTTTGCTTGGTGAAATTCTTGACCGCAGCGGTGATACGCAGGGCAGTCTGGACATATTGTTTGCTGCAGCCAACCACTGGCCGGAAAACACACAGATTCTGTACCGCCTAGGCCTTATTTATGAAAAAATGGACCATCCTGAACAGGCCATGGTCATTATGGAAAAAATCATTGCCCTGGACCCACAACATGCAGATGCGCTTAATTATCTGGGTTATACCCTGGCCGTACAAGAGCATAGCCTGGAACGCGCTGAAGTGCTTGTCCAGAGCGCCATCAGCGTCAAACCCGATAATGGATATTTTATAGACTCCCTGGCCTGGATCTATTTTAAGCAAAATAAAATTCGTCAGGCCTGGCATGAAATTCAGCGGGCAGTGCATTTTGTGGATTCAGATCCGATTATCTGGGAACATTATGGGGATATTGCCCAGGCCATGAGTTTGCCCGTTGAAGCACGTAAAGGATATACAAAAGCACTGGCACTGCACGGCAGTAATGAAGAACAGGTCCGCGCCAAAATTAATGCCATCCACAAACGTCGGGGACAGGCTCGTTAATGAAATTTATCTACGTACTCTGTATTGGCCTGCTCATATGCACGGCGTGCGCTCCGCGCATACACACGGATATTCCCGCAACCGCACCGGCAACCTGGGCCGCGCTCACTGGGCCCCGGTACGGTACAGATGCGGTGACAGCATCATTTTCCCTGCATGTGCAAACGCCCAAGCGCACTGGTCGCCTTGTTGGTCAGCTCTGGGGCTACACGGAATCGCGTATTCGGCTTGATCTTTTTTCCAGTGCCGGGCCTGCTGTGGCCCTTATCCGCGAAAGTCCGCACTTGTGGGCCGCCTATCTGCCCCAGGAAAACAAAGCCTACCACCATGATGATGCACGCACTGG
>JAAYGZ010000054.1 GCA_012727515.1 Desulfovibrionales bacterium | reverse complement strand
GTGCTGCCCTTGGCCTGGCCTATGACCATATTCATATTGTCGCCCCGTGCCTGGGCGGAGGATTTGGGGGCAAAGATGGCGTGACTGTGCAGTGTCTCCTGGCCCTGGCAGCCCTTGCAGCTCATGGTCGTCCGGTCAAAATACTTTGGGAACGCGAGGAGAGCATGGTGGCAGGATACAAACGTCATCCATGCCAGATGCGTTATAGCCTGGGGGCAGACAAGGATGGCACCCTTCGCGCCCTGTCCTGCGTACTGGTTTATGACACAGGAGCCTATGCCCATCTGGGCGGTGAGGTCCTGGAGCTGGGTATGGAACATGCTGGTGGCCCGTACCGTATTCCTCATGTGCGTATTCAGGGCCGCTGTGTTTTTACCAACAATCCCATTTCCGGAGCCATGCGCGCCTTTGGGGTCTGCCAGTCTGCTTTTGCCATGGAATCCATGATGGACATGCTGGCGCACAAACTGGGCATGGACCCTCTTGCACTGCGCGTGCACAATGCCCTGGTTCAGGGCGATGAAAACTGTGCTGGCCTGAAACTTAACACCTCCACTGGCATACAGGATTGCCTGGACATGCTGGCCAGACATCCTTTGTGGTGTGAGCACATAACATGGAAAAATGCAGCCCCGGCCCAGAGCAAACGAGGTGTTGGCCTGGCCGCAGTGTGGAATGCTGCCGGGTATGGCGGCAAAGTTCGTGATGCAGCCATTGCCAAAGTTGAGCTGGATACAGAGGGCCGCATTGTGGTCCATAGTGCTGTTTCTGACATGGGCCAGGGCAATGCCTGTGGATTCGTTCAGATAGCCGGGACCATTCTTGGTCAGGACAGCACGAATATTACGCTGCGCCAGCCAGATACCGCCTCGGCCTATCCTTCTGGGTCATCCTCGGCAGGGCGCACCACCTATACCTTTGGCAATGCGCTGATTTTGGCCTGTGAAGCTTTGCGCGAACGACTCATTAACCGCGCTGGACTCATACTTTTTCTGGATTCAGACGCTGATCTGCGCCTGGAGCCAGGCATGGTTGTGCATGGACCATCCAAGCGCGAAGTCTCTTTGAAGCAGCTTGCGGCCTTCATGCCCCTGGAAGACAGGATCTGCATCCATCAGTTTGTGGCTCCTGTCAGCGAGCAGGTACCGCAGACTGCCACGGGATTTTTTGTAGGCTTTCCGCATGTTATTTTTACTTAAGGTGTGCATCTGGCTCGCATTGAGATTGATCTTCTGACAGGCCAAATTCGGGTGTGTGACTACCTGGCAGTGACCGATGGCGGCGCAGTCGTGAATCCCTGCCTGTTTGAGCAGCAGATTCAGGGCGGGGTGGCCCAGGGGCTTGGCTATGCCCTTATGGAAGATGTCAGCCGGCCTTTGGGCCTGGTGCGCAGTAACAGCCTGGCCACGTATCTTGTGCCCACATCTTTGGATGTACCAGAAATTCTCTCTTGCGCTGTGCCAGGCCATGAAGCGAGTGGCCCCTTTGGCCTCAAAGGAGTGGGAGAAATTGCCATGAACGGACCCTTGCCTGCGGTGGCCAATGCGGTGGCTGATGCGTGCCAGAAACGCTTGTGTCATGCGCCGTTAACAGCTGAACGGATGCTTGCGGCCCTGGAGGACAGCCATGAAACTGAAATGTGTGCTTAATGCTCAGGCCGTGGAAATTGATACTGCTCCTGATCGCCGGGTGGTGGATCTGCTGCGGGAGGATCTGGGACTGGTCGGCACCAAAGAAGGTTGCGGCACTGGTGAGTGCGGAGCCTGCACTATTTTAGTCAATGGGCAACCCAGACTGTCCTGCCTCATGATTGCGGCGCAGCTTGAAGGTCAGAACGTAATGACCGTGGAAGAGCTGGCAGACACAGAAGATGGCGCAGCAGTGCAACGCGCCTTTGTGGACAACGGGGCTGTACAATGCGGATTTTGCACTCCGGGCATGGAGCTGACAGCCCTGGCCTTGGTACGAGAGCACACACTCCCAGAGCGGACCTGTATTCGTGAAGGATTGTCAGGGAATCTCTGCCGCTGCACAGGATACAGCAAAATCATTGACGCAGTGGAGCGGGCCACCCATGCGCTTGTCAAGGATGAAAAACCATGAGCGCGGTACACACTGCAACCAGCCTGAACCAGGCCCTGGAAATGCTTGCCCAATATCCAGAGGCACAACTCATGGCCGGAGGCACGGATCTTTTGGTTCGGCGACGCAGCAGCATGTCTGGCTCTGACATTCTTTTTCTTGGCCGCGTACCGGAACTTCAGGACATAACCGAGCAGTCCGAATTTCTGGCCATTGGCGCAGCAGCCTCGTTACGTTGTATTATTGCAGACCCATTGGTGAAGCAGTACGCGCCTCTTTTAGTTCAGGCCCTTGGCACCATTGGCGGCCCGGCCATCAGAAACATGGCTACCCTGGGTGGCAATATCTGCACGGCCTCGCCAGCCGGGGATTCTTTGCCGCCCTTATACCTTCTTGATGCCCGCATTGAACTGGTTTCCCGGACTGGCACGCGAAGTGTGCCCATTGCTTCGTTTATTCATGGGCCTGGACAAACAGCACGTCACAATCATGAGCTTGTCAGCAGGATCCTGCTCCCCAAGGTCAGGCCCCTGGCACAGGAGCAATTTGTCAAAATTGGTTGCCGCCAGGCCCTGGCCATTGCTGTGGCCAGCTTCGCAGGACAGGCCGAGCTTGATGAGCGCGGTCATCTTGCGCACATTCGTATGGCCTGGGGCAGTGTTGGCCCGACAGTGATGCGATTGCCTGCACTGGAAAATGAACTGACCGGAGCCAGCATCACTCCCAAGCATATCAACTATATTCGTGCCGCACTGCGCACAGGACTGGCTCCCATCAGTGATGGACGGGCTTCAGCTACCTACCGCTACCAGGTGGCTGCCAATGTGACCGCGCGCTTTGTGGAGGGGCTACGTGAAACGTCACAGTCTTAACTCAGTAGAATTTATTACTATATGTATTCAGTTTGCCCTCGTTACCGCCATTACTGCTCTGTTTTTTGCCTTTGCCGGGTATCTTCAGGCTTTGGGTATTGATGCGGCCAGCATTGGCCTGATTCTTGGCACTGATGCCCTGGCCGCCCTTGTGGCCCAGCCGTTCATTGCCTCCTTGATCCATGATCGCTCGGCACGGGCCTGGTTTGTTGGCGGGGCAGTGCTTCTTGCTCTTGCCCTGGTGCTTTTGGCGCAGGTCACTTCAGTTTTTCTGCTTATCGCTGTCCGCCTGATGCAAGGCCTGGGGTTTATTTGTGTTATATCAGCCCTGATGGCCCTTTTGGTGCAGGTTATTCCACAGGATATGAGTGGTCGCGCTTCTGGCTGGGTTTCACTGGTGCGTCTGATTCCGTATGCCATAGTTCCTTTTGTAGTTGATCTCGTTGCAGCTGACGCCGCCTCATTTCCCCGGTTACTCTATTGCGCGGCTGCAATGGCCGTGGTGCCAGTGGGCTTGCTGCTTTTTTTACCATCACCTCAGGCCCCAGGCAGGACAGAGCTGTCCTCGCCGCCAGGGCTGTCCGGTCTGGCAGAAAGTCTTGGCTCTGCTTCGGTGCTGGTTCTTCTGTTCTCATGCCTGCTCTTTTTTTGTGGCTATGCAGCTGTTTTTTTCTTTCTCAAGCAATTTGTTGGACAAAACGATCTGGGCAATGCCAGCCTTTTTTTCAGCACCATGACCCTGGTCATGTTTGTTGTGCGCCTGGCAAGCTGGCTTTTTGATCGCTACAGCAAAAAGCTGCTCTGCGCCGGGGCCTTAATGCTTGTGGCCATAAGCTATGCCTTGCTTCCCTGGTGCACCACGGGCACAGAACTGGTCGGAGTGGCCATTATCTCCGGTCTTGGTGGCGGCATTGCCATGCCCTTACAGGCTGCTCTTATGTTTGATCTTTCCGCACCCAGGGCCAGGGCCATGAACCAGAATCTGCTGGTTGTGATGATGCAGGGGGGATTTTTTCTTGGCCCTCTTTCAGGAGGCCTTATTTTAGGACACTGGAATTTTACTGTGTTTTTTGTCCTGCTTGCCGGGCTCGCTGTGCTGTCAGCAGGGCTTTTACTGTGGATCCGGCCTCCGCAAACCCGCTGATACCCATGCGATATCCGTGCTCCACAACGTGTTTGTGCCCTTGTAGCCACCTTGACCAGGGTCTTTTTATGGCCGCACATTGACATCCCGGATAGGGGCCACTAGTTTCCACTTTTCTTTTGTCATCAAATCGCCACTTCCGTGGAGTTTCAT
>JAAYGZ010000053.1 GCA_012727515.1 Desulfovibrionales bacterium | reverse complement strand
TAGTCTTCCAGAAAAACCATGGATGCCCGGCAGTCCTGGGACTGGCACAGGCTGACCAGTTCCTGGATGATTTTTTTGCCTTCTGTGTCCTGGGGATGGGCTTTGCCTGCAAAGACAAACTGTACGGGACGGGTCGCGTTGGTGACCATGCGGATCAGGCGCTCCCGATCTTTAATCAGCAGGTACGCCCGCTTGTACGAGGCAAAGCGGCGGGCAAAACCAATGGTCAGGGTTTCCGGACACAGCACATTTTCAGCCATTTCCAGTTCCCAACTGCGCCCGCCACGGGCAATGATCTGCTGTTGCAGGCGTTTGCGCACAAAATCCACCAGCCGTTCCCGCAAGCGGACATGGGTGCGCCATAATTCACTATCCGGAATTGAGGCGAATTTTTCTCCAACGCGCTCGCAATCAGGATCTTCACGCCAGGACGGGCCAAGAAAGCGATCAAAGAGCATGGACATATCCGGGGCCACCCAGGTGGGAAAATGAATGCCATTTGTTACCGAGGTAATGGGCACATCCTCTTCCGGAAACTGGGGCCAGACATCAGACCACATGGCCCTGGAAACCTTGCCGTGGAGCAGGCTGACCCCGTTATTAAAGCGGGACAAGCGCAGGGCCAGCACTGTCATACAAAATAATTCGTTTTCGTCTTGTGGGTTTTCCCGGCCCAGGGCCAGAAAAACTTTCCAGGCCAGGCCCAGGTCTGCGGCATATTCCTGAAAATACTCTGCCATGAGTTCTGCGGGAAAACGGTCATTGCCAGCCGGAACCGGAGTGTGGGTGGTAAAAACAGAACTCTGGGCCACAAGCTCCATGGCGGCCTCAAAAGACAGGCCGTGATTGTGGATAAAGGCACGGATGCGCTCCAGGCCGGCAAAAGCAGAGTGTCCTTCATTCATGTGAATGACCCGTGGGTGAATGCCCATGGCGTCCAGGGCCTTGATGCCGCCAATGCCCAGCAGATATTCCTGCATAATGCGCATATCCAGGTCGCCCCCATAGAGCTGGGAGGTGATTTCCCGGCGCTCTGGGGTATTGTCAGCAATGTTTGTATCCAGCAAAAACAAGGGCACCCGGCCAACATCAGCCTGCCAGATACGGAAAAATAACGGTTTGCCGCCCATGCTGATGCGCACTTTTAAGGGCACTCCGGCCTGATCTACAACCGGGGTAAGGGGCATTTGTTCAAAATCGTTAATAACATAACGCTCTTGCTGCCAGCCATCATGGGTCAGATACTGACGAAAATAGCCGCGCTGATAGCACAGACCCATGCCAATCAAAGGGATATTTAAGTCACTGGCTGATTTTAAGTGGTCCCCAGCCAAAATGCCCAGGCCCCCAGAATAAACGGGCAAACACTGGGCAATGCCGTATTCAGCACTGAAATACGCTACCACGGTCTGGCTATCTCCAGCCTCCTGATGCGCCAGAGCAGGGCGTTTGGAACGGTATTTTTCAAAAGTCGCGGTCATGGTTGACAGGCGGTCCAGAAAGAATTCATCTTCAGCCAGTTCTTCCAAGGTGGTCTGGGGCAGATGATTGAGAAACCAGATGGGGTTGTGCTCACTTTGTTCCCATAGCGCCCGGTCCATCTGGGCGAAAAATTCTTCCATTTCGTGCTGCCAGGAAAAAAAGAGATTAGAGGCCAAGGCTTTAAGAGGTGCAAGTTGTTCAGGGAGCTTGGGAACAACTGTATAGACATGAAGTGGTTGCATGTGATCTTCCTTTTATTTTATTTACGCGGGTACAATATCTGAGGCTCAGGCTGTTTGCCAGGTAGCCCAGAGCATATCCGCGTACTACAACAGTACTAGAGCATATAGGAGAAAAAATGAATCCCTGGACAACGCAGGTCAATATTGGTGTAAAAATTTGTTATCTTTCGCCTTTTTGTACTCATGACGATTTTGCCTATGCCACAGACGGCGCAGCAGGTCTTGATCTGCGCGCCTGCATCCATGAGCCGGAAGTGCGCCTGGCTCCGGGCCAGCGTCATGCTTTTCCCGCAGGCATTGCCCTGGAATGCACGATGCCGGGAGTGGCTGGCTTTGTCTATTCCCGAAGTGGCCTGGGCACCAAGGAAGGCCTGGTGGTCAGTCAGGGCGTGGGCGTTATTGATCCTGATTATCGTGGGGAAATTATTGTCAGCCTGCTTAATACCTCAGACCAGACTCGCACAGTAGTACAAGGACAGCGCATTGCCCAACTGGTTTTTCAACCATTTTTCCGGGCCATACTTGATCCAGTGACCGAGCTTTCCGCTACCCAACGTGGAGCCGGGGGCTTTGGACATACTGGAAAATCATAAGGCACATAAGTAGCCGGTTTTGAAGCATTGTGGTTTAATCCGTGTCTTCCTAACTCACAGCAAAGGACAATATCATGCACAGCAAAGAAATACAGACGGCTGAAAAAGCCATGTTATGCCCAACCTATGCCCGCTATCCCCTGGCCATTGCCAGGGCCAGCGGCTCCACGCTTATTTCGCCTGAAGGGAAAGAATATGTTGATTTGCTGGCCGGGATTGCGGTCTGCAATCTGGGCCACTCGCATCCTGAACTGGTTGAAACCATCTGCGCGCAAGCAGCCAAACTCATTCATGTATCAAATCTTTTTTATCAGGAAGAGCAGGTAACATTGGCAGAGCGGCTGCTCCAGACCACGCACATGGAACGGGTTTTTTTCTGTAATTCCGGAGCTGAAGCCAATGAAGGGGCCATCAAGCTGGCACGGCGCTATATGCGCGAGGTGCGCAAAGAGGAACGTTTTGAAATTGTGACCCTGAGCGGATCATTTCATGGCCGGACCCTGGCGACCCTGACAGCCACAGGCCAGGACAAAATTAAGACCGGATTTGGCCCGCTCCCGGACAGATTTCACACTGTGCCCTTTGGAGATCTTGCGGCCATGGACGCAGCCCTTGGCGACCAGACCGCTGCAGTTCTGGTGGAGATGATTCAGGGCGAGGGCGGGGTCAGACCCTTGCCGGAGAGCTATGTGCGGGCCATTGCCGAACTCTGCGCCACGCGCGGCGTGCTTTTTATGGTTGATGAAATTCAGACCGGTGTTGGGCGTACAGGAAAATTCTGGGCGCATCAGCATCTGGACTTGCTGCCAGACATTATCACAGTGGCCAAGGGCCTGGCAGGCGGGTTGCCCATGGGCGCACTGTTGTGTTCCCAAGAGGTTGCTCAAGGCTTTCCAGCAGGAAGTCATGGCACAACCTTTGGCGGCAATGCGCTGGTCTGTGCTGTTGCGGCTAAAGTTATTGAAATTATTGAACGTGATGCTTTGTGCGCACGGGCTGCTGCTCTTGGCCAGTGGTTCAAGGGCCGTCTGGACGCCCTGCATACAAAGTATCCGGCCCAGATTGCCGAAATTCGGGTGCATGGGTTGATGATTGGTATTGAGCTGCGCTTTCCAGGCGCCACGCTGTGGGAGGCCTTGCTGGAGCGAGGGTTTGTGCTGAATCTGACTCAGGATGTGGTGCTGCGCCTTTTGCCACCACTGGTCATTACAGAAAAGGAACTTGAGGACTTTGTGCAGGCCCTGGACCAGGAACTGTCCAGGTGCTGAGTACGGGGAGCAGCGCGTATTGAGGTGGCTATGTGGCCACCTCAGGCCTGCTTCCTGCAAGCGGACACTTTCTTCCAAGAAGCACATCAAGGCATTTTCATGTCTATCTATATGGTTTTACCTGTAGTTATATTTTTTATGGCTAAGAGCAGGCACGGCTTCTTTTTTGGTCAGGAGGAAATGGAGATACCACATACAAGGACCGGGCTTTTGAATGCTGCGTTGGTAGCTCGTGGGCGCTCTCAGCTCCGGCCACCAAGAGCCTCGTCTATCCAGGTCGCGATTTCGTCCGTAGAGGGTACTTTGCCCGTGGACTTCACCACGCCATTGATGGCGAGCGCCGGGGTGGACATAACGCCAGCAGCCATCATTTCCTTGAGATCTGACACCTTTTGCACAGTGATATTTCCGCCTTTTGCAGCGGCAACTGCTTTGGCGCGGTTTTCTGTTTCCGTGCATCGAGCGCAACCAGGACCAAATACTTTGATTTCCATTTTGCTTCTTCCTTGGGTTATATGATGTAGGGGCCAACAATATTGAATAACCAGCCCACCAGAGTAAAAATCATCCACAAATAGACGATAAAGGTTGCTTGCAGTTTGATGGTCATAATCTGGCGCAGCAACATAACTTCCGGGATGCTGGCCGCCACCGCGCTCATGCAAAAGGCCAGGGTTGTTCCAATGGGCAAGCCCTTGACCAGCAGGCTTTCCATGATGGGGATAATCCCGGTTACATTGGAATAGAGCGGAATCCCCACCAATACAGACACCGGAACAGACCACCACTCGCCAGATCCCAGATTTTCAGCAAACCAGTTTTCCGGCACAAAACCATGCAGAGCCGCGCCGATACCCACGCCCATAATGACCCATTTCCAGACACGTTTGAAAATGGTTGCTGTTTCGCTGTAGGCAAACAGGTGTCGCTGATGCACGGTCAGTTTCTGGATTTCCCCGGCTTCATTAACATACTGATGCGCCGGGGCTTTTTCCAGGGCTTCCAGGATAAACGGCTGCAGCCAGCGACCTGCCTTGAGACCATCCATCACAAAACCGCCGATTATGCCCGCTGACATACCAATAAGCACATACAAAAGCGTGAATTTCCAGCCAAGCAGACCCCACAATAAAACCACTGCAATTTCGTTAATAAGCGGCGAGGTAATGAGAAACGACATGGTGATGCCAATGGGGATACGGGCCGTGGTAAAACCCAGAAACAGCGGAATGCTGGAGCAGGAGCAAAACGGCGTGACCGCACCAAACACAGCGCCCAGAAAATAACCAATACCACGGCGTCTGCCAGCCAGGTAGTCCCGAACGTGTTCCACATTCATGGAAGCGCGAACCCAGGCAATGGCATATATAAGTGCCACCAGCAGAAGCAGGATTTTTACTGTGTCATAAACAAAAAACTCCAGAGACGCTCCGATATGCGAATCCGGAGCGAGCCTGAGCAATCCGAAAACAAGCCAGTTAGAAGCAGGCAATATGTAGCTGTACGCCAACCACCAGAGCGCGGCCAGAGCCGTGACAGCACCAACATATCGGCGATTCCAGGAAGGGCGGTCTTTGTCAGAACGCAGCAATGCTGATGCAGGGGGCGTACAGCACGCGGTGTGTTTTTTTGAGGCTGTGTTGTGCATAGTTTTGCCTTTAATTTGATAGATCAATACAAGTTGTATAGTCGATATGTTGAGGCAAAAAAATAAACTTACTGCGGACTGCGCTCGGGCAATACGCCCGGCGCAACATGACTCTGATCTCTGAATTTCTGGCACGCTGCCGGATTGCCTGCGCAACATTCTGCAGTCAGATAGGCGACTATATCAAGCATTAAAGGGATATTTGCTTTGTAGCGCATAAAGCGTCCTTCGCGTTCCACATCCACAAGACCGCTCTGTACAATGGCCTTAAGATGGAAAGAAAGGTTGGTTGACGGAATATCAAGAAGTGTCGCGATTTCACCGGCTACCAGGCCCTCAGGGGCATTTTTCACCAGGACACGGAAGAGGTCGAGACGTACTTCAGAGGACAGGGCTTCAAAAATTTTAGCGGCGCGTGTGCTTTCCATAAAATGATATTTCAACACTATTTGAAATAAGTCAAGACTGATGG
>JAAYGZ010000052.1 GCA_012727515.1 Desulfovibrionales bacterium | reverse complement strand
TGCCATATTTGCCTCCCTGCTGGTGAAGCATGGCAGAAAAGCAAAATAAAAGCTATCTCGTGACTACACTATCTAAGCACATTGTCATCCTCGCCAGTGCGGGGAGTGATACAAACAGTGTGATCTGACGCCTTCCTGACCACGAGCGCCTCAGGCGCTCGTGTCTGATCTGCCAATATGCGTGCTGAGCACAGACTTGCTCGCTTCTGCTCCATCCAAACGATATTCTTCGAGCTTACGATACAAGGTTTTACGCCCAATCCCAAGTAACTGCGCTGCACGAGATTTGTTGCCCTGCACAGCGTGCATGATCATGCTGATATGCGAGCGCTCCACTTCTTCCAGGGTGGAAAAGCCTGGCTCGCGTGGATTTTGGCAGCTTTTCTGACAAAAAGGCAATGCCTTGACATTGATGATATTATTTTCAGCCAAAATTATGCCGCGTTCAATGATGTTTTTAAGTTCGCGCACATTGCCAGGCCACGGGTTGTCCATAAGCTGCTGCATGGCCCTGGGCGAAATCTTATATTCCTGCCCATCCTTGGCCAGGGCCATAAGAAAAAACTCCACCAAAGATGGAATATCTTCACGCCGTTCCCGCAATGGCGGTAACTCTATATTAAAAACATTGATGCGATGATAAAATGCATCATGAAAACGTCCTGCTTCCACTTCTTTGGCCAGATCCTTGTTAGTAGCAAAGATAAACCGCACATCAACGCAGCGCTCGTCTTTATCTCCTACACGCCGAAAACGTTGTGTTTCCAGTACACGCAGCAACGCGCCCTGCAATTCCAGGGTCAATTCGCCCACTTCATCGAAAAAAAGTGTTCCTTTATGGGCCAGGGAAAGCAAGCCATCATGACTACGTTCTGCTCCGGTAAACGCACCTTTAATGTAGCCAAAAAGCTCACTGCGCAGCAATTCCTTATCAAAGGCCCCACAGTTTTTAATAATCAGGGGTTGATCATTCCGTTTGCTCTTGGCGTGCAAGGCCGCAGCAGCTACATTTTTTCCGGTTCCACTCTCTCCGGTCAGCAAAACAGGAACATCTGTGGGCGCTGCTTTTTCAATAAGAAAACGAACATGCTGCACCGAGGCAGAGTGTCCGATAAATTTAGGCGCAACCTGATGATCTGTATTATGGCGCAACAGCTCATTTTCTCGCTGCAACCGCACTCGCTGATACGCTTTTTCAATGACCTGTTCCATGCGGTCCAGGGAAAATGGTTTGGTAATATAGTCGTACGCACCGTTTTTCATGGCTTCTACAGCATTATCCACATCAGCATAGCCAGTAATAAGGATAATGGCCACATTAGGCACTGTCTCCTGAAGCCGGGCCATAAGTTCCAACCCATTGGCATCAGGCAAACGAATATCTAAAACAATTATGTCATAATAATGTTTGCGCAGTAATTCAAAAGCCTCGGCTGCTGAACCAGCAGTATGAATAGTGCGGCCAGGCGAGCTTAATTCGCGAGAAAACAATTTGCGAATGTTCAGTTCGTCATCAACCACAAGCATTTCAATGGAATTAAAGATTCCCATGTACATCTGTCCTTATTGTAGCGGGCACTTCAATGGGCAGTTTGACCCGGAAAATAGCTCCATTTCCAGGCTCACTGCATACAAGAATCTCTCCGCCATGATGTTGGATGATATTGTAACACGTGGACAAGCCAATACCAATGCTATGCCCATGTGTTTTTGTTGTAAAAAAAGGAATAAAGAGTTTACTTAAAATTTCCGGATCAATACCGTGCCCTGTATCTTCGACTATTAATGATGCATGATCATCGTGTAAAAGTGTTTTAATGGTAATGGTGCCTTTTGTTTTCACGGCATCCAAAGCATTGATAACCAGATTAAGCAGAACTTGCTTCAATTCTCCATGTGCACCGTGTACAGTAACTGGTGCAGGGTGGAGATCCTGCACCAGACTGATACCTGGATGCAGCTTCATTTGATGCTGAAGAATTTTCAATGTATCTGAAACCAAAGAATTTAAGTTTATTTCCGAAAGCTTACATACCTTTTGTCTGCTGAATGAAAGCAGATTGCCCACTATATCCCGGCAACGGTTGCATTCTTCCAGAATTATACTGGTGTAGTCTGTGAAATCTTCCAGAAGTTCCCGGTCTTCTTCCTTGTGCAGCATGGTGGCCAAGTGCGGCAACCGGCGCTTCAAGGCTTCAGAAAAGCCACTGATCGCTGCCAGCGGATTATTGATCTCATGCGCCACGCCAGCAGCCAGCAAGCCTATGGTCGCCATTTTCTCTGCCTGGTAATACTTGGCCTGATATTCTTTTTCCAGGGTCACGTCCCGTTTAGAAACCAGCACAGTACGCACCTGGCCTTTTTCATCAAACATGGGTGAGGCTGCCATTTCAAAATGCACGCGAATATCCTGGCGCGGGTCCACATAAAAAGTACGGGCAGGCTGGCCTGTCTGAAATGCCGTGGCCAGAGGACATTCCTGACATGGCTCTGTGCGATTGCGAAAAACTTCATAGCAGAGGCGCCCTTGCGGGCTGTCTATGTTAAAATAATCATGAAAGACCTTATTCACATAGACAATGCGGTGATCAGCGGAAATAACAGCCAGCAAATCCATGATCCCATTTAGAATATCCTGAATTTCCTGCTTTTTATCCTCAAGCTCCTGGGTATAGGTTCGCAGTTCAGCCATTTTATCCTGAACTTCACGAAAAAATCCAAGCTTGGTATATTCCGGGCCAATAATATCACTCAGCGTAGGCCTGCCCATTACCACACCTCTTGGCAGATACGCAGCAAATCCTCAGCAGTAGCTGCGCGAGGGTTGGTCAGCAAACAGGCGTCGCGGGTTGCCATTTCACAAATTTGCGGGAACGCAGCCTGATCGTCAACAATCTCCCGAAATCGCGACGCTGTGCCAAACTCATAAAAAAACTCCTCCAGGCGAGTAATACCTGCCTCAGCTGTCTGCCGCGCAGAACGCAAGCGCTGGCCCAGGATGAGTTCGCCAATTAAGGCCATTTTCTCTTCACACGCAGGCAAATTATAGCGCATGACCGCAGGCAGAAGCACTGGATGCACCATGCCGTGACTGGTATCAAAGAAACCGCCCAAAGAATGCGCAATGGCGTGATCTGCGCCCAAGCAGGCATTGCTGAATGACATGCCGGCGGCAATGGCCGCTATACTCAGATTCTCAAGGGCCAGCGGATCTCTGGTTTGCAAGGCAGGGGCAAGGTTATCAAGAATAAGCTGAATGGCCTTGATGGCCTGGGTTTCTGTCAGGGCATGGGCAATGCGCGACACATACGATTCAATAGCATGAGACAAGGCATCCACTGCTGAAGACACAATTAAAGCGTCATCAGCCGTATTCAGCATGTCTGGGTCAATAATGGACACATTCGGGGTGAGAGAGCGGCTGATAAGCGACATCTTCACCTGGCGCTGCACATCAGTAATAATAGCAAACTGGGAGATATCAGAGCCACTGCCCGCTGTTGATGGCAGAAAAATCATGGGCGGCAAAGGATTAGTGATTAAATTGGCGCCCTCATAGTCTTGAATGATTCCGCCATTAGAAACCACCGTGGCCACACCCTTGCCCATATCCAGCGGACTGCCACCACCCAGGGCAATGACCACATCAGCATCCTCACGCTGATACAGCTCTGCACCTTCATGCACCTCATGATCACGAGGATTTGGGCTGACATTGGCGTAATAGACCCATTTCAGTGATGACTTGTCTAAAATATTGAGCAATTTGCCCACCCAGCCAGTGCTTTCCAGACCATGATCACTGACGACAAAGACTTTTTTTGCTCCAAGTTGCAGCGCATACGAACCCACATACTGCATGCTTCCCCGGCCAAAAATAATCTCCGGTAAGGAAAATTTACAAATATCCACTCCGGACCTCGTTAGAAACATGCTGATCAATGCTGTCGTGCGGGTATGACCATCGCAATGACTTGCCTTACTCAGCGCGTCCTTAGTTAAATGTCAGATGGGCATCATACGATAAGAGCTTGCAAAAAACTGTCCGCCCAGAGGCAGTTCTGTCTGGCCTGGCCCCCAGCCCTCTTGCTGATCCATGAGCTACAATACAGCCCGCATATGCATGAACAAAGAAAAAGAATAAAAATACTATGTTAAAAATATAAAATCATCCACGCGAAGCAAGGGCATACTCAAACCAGCCTGCGGGCAATGTAATCAGCTCCATGCTTGCAGCATACTGGACCACATACCGTACAGAGATGGATGCTAGCAAAATAATCTACCTGTGTCACTTTGATCCAGAGACGAGAAAAAAATCAGGTGCAAACTGATACAAAAGTCCTGGACCGGGCTGATTGGGAACTTCGGGCCAGACAGCAGAGCTGAGAAATATCTCGTGGTCAGGACAAAAAATACTTGCAAATTAACGCCTTGGCTTGTGAAAAAAGAGATTTGACGCAAAAAGTCCGTACACTGCAACCTTGGCCTTAATTTTGCCTATAGGGAGTTATGTGTTTTTGGTTGGATCAACAAACCACTTATCAACCATCTAGTGAGGTGTAATCATGGCTGTTCAAGAAATGGTGTACGGATTCTTCATTCCCAGCGTTACTCTGATCGGTATCGGCGCATCCAAACAGATTCCTGAAAAAATTCGCGCTCTGGGCGGAACCAAGCCTTTGATTGTTACAGACAAGGGCATCACTGGCTGTGGTCTGACCAAACAGATCACTGACCTGCTGGATGCTGCTGGAATGAAGTACGAAGTATATGACGACACCATTCCAAACCCCACAGATAACAACGTCCATGCTGGCGTTGATGTCTACAAATCCAAAGGCTGCGACTCCCTGATTTCTCTGGGCGGTGGTAGCTCTCACGACTGCGGCAAGGGTATTGGCCTTGTTGTCGCCAATGGCGGCAAAATTCATGACTTTGAAGGCGTTGACAAGTCCGCAAAGCCCATGCCTCCATACCTGGCTGTGAACACCACGGCAGGTACTGCTTCTGAAATGACTCGTTTCTGCATCATCACAGATACTTCCCGCAAGGTGAAAATGGCCATTGTTGACTGGCGCGTCACCCCTGGTATCGCCATTGATGATCCTATGCTCATGGTTGGTATGCCCCCGGCCCTGACAGCAGCCACTGGTATGGACGC
>JAAYGZ010000051.1 GCA_012727515.1 Desulfovibrionales bacterium | reverse complement strand
GTGTGGCGGGAAGCGTCACGCTCAGCACATTTTGATCCTCAGATTCTCAAGCGTCTTTTTCATTTAATTAACAACCTCTCCTACGCGCTGGTAGAAAAAAATACAGCCAGCGACAGGCCTCTTTGTCTATTTCCACGCCGCAAGCCCGTAGAAATAGAGCTGGATGCTCCTCGCGATCAAATTTTACAAAGCATTATGTTTTTTCTGGGGGCAACCAGCTCCGCGCCCCTGACAGTTACTCCGTTTCAGGCTAATGATATTGCCCTCGAACTTATTAACGCCCTTAACTTGTGCGGATTTTCCATAACATTTCAAAATCATGAGTGCACAACCCAGCCAACCCCGGCCTGGTCCATGGATAATAAAGTTATCTATGCCGGCCAGAGCAAGTTTCATTTTTATCTTTTGCTCTGCCTGGCTCTGGGCCAAGTGACGCGGGCCAAATTTACAGGCTCGACCAAGCTTAAAATTCATGATGTGCGCCCTGTTCAGGAGCTCTTGCCTGTATTGGGTGCGCGGCTGACCACAGTAGAACCGCACAGTAATGGGCTGCCTGTGCGCTTGGAAGCCAGTGGTCAACTTCCAAGCACTATTTCCATACCCCAGGGCATATCTAAAAAATTTGTGCTGGCCCTGTGCGTTGCGGCCACAACATATCCGGGCGGTCTGATTATTAACCTGGACGAATCGTTCACAACAAGTCCGTTGCTGCGCAAAGGGATAGCATTTCTGCAGGATTTTTTTCCAGAGATGTTGTTTGAAAATGCTACGCTGACCATCCCCCCAACGCCAGCGCATATTGAGCATACCCGGGTTGATGTCCCGGTTGATCCTCTGATGAGCCTGCATCTTTTATCCATGCCTTTTTTTAATGGTGGAACAGCGGTTTTGCATGGCAGATGGCCAGCCTATACACCGCATCTTCAGGACGTGGTTGATATTTTATTTGAATTTGGCCTGCGCACCCATATTGACACCACCTCTATCACCACCAGCATGGGCCAGTATCCGGCAGCTGTTGCTGTTGATATTACCTGCTGCCAGGAATATCTGCCCCTGATTCTTGCCATGGGCCTGGGCCTGAAAAAAGAGTGCGTTATCTCACTTGACTCCACTGACGATGAGCTTGAGCACGCGCAAGATCTGTTGGAAACACTGAGTGCTGGCTATGCGCTCACCCCAGGACAACTGCGTCTTGGCCTGCCCCCCACAAAAAAGGCCACGGAAATTACCTGGCAAAGCCCCGGGCCTTTCTGGACCTTGGCCGGAGCTCTGGTATCCTTTACATACCCTGGCGTATGCATGAATAATGCAGACAATATCTCTTCAGTCTGGCCGTGGTTCTGGAAAATTTTTATGAACCTTCCCAAGCCACAACAGTTTTTACACCCAGGAACGCCTCACATAAACGACACTACAACGACTGATACAGAAAATGACACAAAACCAAAACGAAAACGCATTAAAGTCACCGGAGATGAGTCAGCTTGAAGAGGAAATTCTAACCTTTCGCGCTGAACAGGCACTGCTGCAAAAGCGCATTAAAACGCTTTTATTGAGCGAAAACCCGGAACAGGGCCTAACCTACCATGAAGAAATTTTTCGTATGCAACAAGACAAGCTGCGCATGGATACAGAGATCCAAATTCGTGAAGTGAAACTGCGCAGGCTCAAAGCCACATGGTGATGCAGGCTTGTGTCGCTCTTGTACTAGAAGCTCCTTGTTTGTGACAGGGAGCTTTTCTTCCGTAAATCCTCAGCCAGTTCAGGTTTACTATGAGCAAAAATCTTACACATAAAATTATTGCGGCCCATTTGGTCCATGGCAGCCTTACTCCTGGCAGCCAGGTCGCTCTGAAAATTGATCAGACGCTGACCCAGGATGCCACAGGAACCATGGCATATCTGCAATGGGAAGCCATTGGCTTGCCCCGGGTCAAGACAGAGCTTTCCGTGAGCTATGTGGATCACAACACCTTGCAGATGGGTTTTCGCAATCCTGATGATCACTGTTTTTTGCGCAGCATTGCCGCAAAATACGGAATTGTTTTTTCTCCGCCAGGCACAGGCATCTGTCACCAGTTGCATCTGGAAAACTTTGCCATCCCCGGCAAAACCCTTATAGGTTCTGACTCACACACCCCGACTGCAGGCGGAATTGGCTCCTTGGCCATGGGAGCTGGCGGCTTGTCCGTGGCCCTGGCCATGGCTGGCGAACCGTATGTCATTACCATGCCCCGTGTGATCAGGGTTTTTCTGACAGGATCGCTGTGCGGATATGCAGCAGCCAAAGATATTATTTTAGAGGTTCTGCGCCGCCTGACTGTCAAGGGCGGAGTCGGGGCAGTGCTTGAATACTGCGGCCCTGGCGTAGAAACCCTGAGTGTCCCGGAACGCGCTACAATCACCAATATGGGCGCAGAACTAGGAGCAACCAGCTCAGTATTTCCCAGTGATGCGCAGACCAAAGCATTTTTGCGTCTCATGGGGCGAGAGCAGGATTTTATTCCGTTGGCCCCTGATGCAGATGCCTGTTATGATGAAGAAGTGCATATTGACTTAAATACAGTGGTTCCCTTGGCCGCACAGCCACATATGCCAGACCTGGTCGTTCCTGTGGCCGAGCTGGATGGGTTACCTGTTGATCAGGTGGCCATTGGCTCGTGTACCAACTCGTCCTTTTCTGATTTGCAAAGCGTGGCCCAGATTCTTGCTGGTGAGCATATTGCCGCCAACGTGGATTTCCTCTTGTCTCCAGGCTCCAAACAAGTGCTTAAGATGTTAGTTCGCGAAGGCCTGCTTGACCATATTTTAGATGCTGGTGGGCGCTTGCTCGAATGTACATGCGGACCATGCATTGGCATGGGCGGCTCACCCAGAAGCAAGGGCGTGAGTGTACGCACCTTTAACCGCAATTTTGAAGGGCGCAGTGGCACGCAAGACGGCCAGGTCTATCTGACCAGCCCCATTACCGCCGCCTTTTGCGCTCTGCACGGATGCTTTACAGATCCAGCAACCTGGACCAGGCCCATAGCCCGGCCCTCACTGCCTGCAAGTGCTCCATCTATCCGAAATTTATTTATTTTCCCACCAGAAAATGGGTCTGATACAGAAATTATGCGCGGCCCGAATATTGTGCCCCTTTCCCCATTTGCCCCTTTGCCCGATGTGTTGGAATTGCCGATTCTTATTAAAGTTGGCGATAATATCACCACAGATCATATCATGCCTGCCGGAGCAGCCATCACTGCCCTGCGCTCAAACATTCCGGCCATCAGCCAGCATGTTTTTGAGCGTGTTGATGCAAACTTTGTGGCCCGCGCTGAAAAGGCTGGGCAGGGCGCAATCCTTGGTGGTGAAAATTATGGTCAGGGTTCCAGCCGCGAACACGCAGCGCTTGCTCCCCGACATTTGGGTGTGCGGGTCGTCCTTG
>JAAYGZ010000453.1 GCA_012727515.1 Desulfovibrionales bacterium | reverse complement strand
CGCTGGTCCGTCTGGTGGCGGAAAAAGTACCCTTCTGCAGTGCATGAATTGCCTCATTACTCCGGATCGGGGGGAAATAGAGCTTGAAGGACGCCAGATTGATCCGCGTAATGCCAGAGATCTATGCGCATTTCGTCAGCAAGTGGGCATGATTTTTCAGGATTTTAATCTTTTTGACCACCTGACAGCCCTGGACAACGTGAGTGTTGCCCTGCGCAAAGTACGGGGCATGAATGCACGACACGCCAAAGACCGGGCACTGGCTGAACTGGAGCGGGTGGGCCTGTCTGACAAAGGGCACCTGTACCCGGCAGAGCTTTCCGGCGGCCAGAAACAGCGTGTGTCCATTGCCAGGGCTTTGGCCATGGACCCCAAGGTCATGCTGCTTGATGAACCCACTTCAGCCCTGGACCCGGAGCTGGTCAGCGAAGTGCTTTCTGTTATTCGGGGCCTGGCGCAAAATGGCATGACCATGGTCATGGCCACGCATCAGATGGGCTTTACCCGCGCCTTGGCAGACGAGGTGCTTTTCATGCAGGAAGGCAGGATTATTGAGCATGGCAGCCCAACAGAGCTGCTGGCAGAAGGGGCAGGAACGCGGACCCTGGATTTTTGTTCCCAGATTTTAGATATGGAAGGCCCGTGCGCATGAACGAAGAATTCGCCTTTTTGCTTGAGCGTCTTATCCCGGCCTTAAATGATGGCGTGCTCATGAGCCTGAGTCTGATCATTCCTGCCGGCCTTTTGGGGCTATGTCTGGGCGTAGTGGTCGGGACACTGCGCGCCTTTGGCGGACCAGTGCTTACGTCTGTGTTTAATGGCTATGCGGCGCTTTTTCGGGGCACGCCCCTGGTTATTCAGCTTTTTATTTTGTATTTCGGCCTGCCCAATGTGGGCATTTATTTTCAGCCCTACACAGCGGCAGTGCTTGGTTTTACCTTGTGCAGCGCAGCCTATCATTCAGAATATATCCGCGGGGGCCTGCTTTCCATTAAACGCGGGCAGCTCCTGGCTGCTCAGGCCCTTGGATTTTCCACGTTCAGCACCCTGATGACCATTATTATCCCCCAGGCATTTCGACGCGCCCTGCCCGGATGCGGCAATGAAATCATCTATCTCATCAAATATTCTTCGTTAGCCTATGTTATTACCTGCTTTGAACTGACTGGAAAAGCCAAGGTCGTGGCCAGTGAGACATTTCGCTTCAGCGAAGTGTTTATGGTGGTAGGAGTTTATTATTTATTTCTAGTCAGTATCGCCACCTTTGGCCTGCATAAGCTGGAAAAAAAGCTCCATATCCCAGGTTTTGGGCATTAGCATTACACTGAGTGCAGGCGACCAGTCTGAAGAAAATGCGGCTGACCTTTCAACACCGTACTTTCACTCTGGTTCTGGCTTTGTCTCTGGTTGTCAGGCCAGTGCTGCCTGGTGTAGGTATGGCCGCATCCACACGTTATCAGGAGTAGGTCATGAGTTCAGTATTTGAGGATCGCGCATATTGTGGCGTATTAACTCGCCGGGATTTTATCAAACTTACGGCCCTGGCCTCTGCCTCTGTTCTGGTGGGCTGTGCTGCCAACCCTGTTACAGGGCAAAGCCAGCTCATGCTGATGAGTGAGGGCGAGGAAATTCAGGTTGATGCAAGCACGTCTCCACATCAGTTTTCTGCTGACTACGGCATAAGCCCTGATGCAGCGCTGGGGTCCTACATTGCCGGAGTGGGGGCAGGACTGGCCCGGATCACCCATCGCAGTCAGATGCCATATCACTTCAAAGTCGTGAACGCGACCTATATCAATGCCTACGCCTTTCCTGGCGGCTCCATTGCCATAACCCGGGGCATTTTGGCTGAACTCCAGGACGAGGCAGAACTGGCGGCCCTGATTGGTCACGAACTAGGCCACGTCAATGCCCGGCACACAGCTTCGCGCATGTCCAAAAGCAAACTGCTGGGCACAATTTTAGGAGGCGCGTCTGTGCTGGCCGGGGTTGCCAGCTCATCTTTGGGTGATCTGACCGGCATGGTGGGCGGGCTGGGCGCATCGCTGCTTCTGGCCAGGTACAGCCGTGATGATGAACGTCAGGCTGATGAGCTGGGCATGGGATACATGG
>JAAYGZ010000452.1 GCA_012727515.1 Desulfovibrionales bacterium | reverse complement strand
GGGCCACATCACGCCCGCCACTGCGCAAAGGACTGACCCCTGTCATGGCCTGTGCAAACAGATCCTCTTCAGGCGCAGCAGACGCTACTGGCGCGGGCGCAGGTTTTTTGGCGTGGCGTTTTTTCACAAGAGCAGTAATCCTCTGATCTTTGGCCAGAGCTTTGAATGGAGCATACATCTGTTCTGCTTTCCGTCACTCAGGCATACGTAGCGAAAACATCAGGGAAGCGCAAAAGCATTCCCCTGGTCATACTGTGAGGTGGTAGCCAGTTCAGGAGCATCAGAGCAGCGCCTTGATCCGGTCAACAAAGAGGGGCAGGGACTGGCGGTGTGTGGCAGTGATACACACGGCGTCCGGATAAACAAAGGCCAGACGTTCGCGGGTAACTGCATCAACCAAATCCATTTTATTCAGGGCTAAAATTCGCGGAATGGTATCAATGTCCAGATCACGCAGGATAGACTCCACTGCCTCAATCTGCCCGTCCAGCTCAGGGTGTGCTGCATCGGCAACATGGATAAGGACTGTAGCTTTTTCCAGCTCTTCCAGGGTGGCCATAAAGGCTTCGCGCAGGTCAGCCGGAAGGTGACGGATAAAACCCACTGTGTCTGTGAGAATGATTTCGCGATCTTCAGGAAAGCGCAGACGGCGGCTTGTGGGGTCCAGCGTGGCAAAAAGTTTATTCTCCGCCAGCACATCACTGTGGGTCAGGGTGTTGAGCAGGGTGGATTTGCCAGCGTTTGTATAGCCCACCAAAGACACAACAGGCAGGCCAGCCTTGTCTCTGCGGCCACGGGTAGCAGCGCGATGCCTGCGCACTGCCAGCAGCTCTGTTTTGAGCTGAGTGATGCGGTCACGGATTTTGCGGCGATCCATCTCTAATTTTGTTTCACCTGGTCCGCGTCCGCCAATGCCACCGGTCAGGCGGCTTAAGGCCCTGTTCTGCCCCACCAGGCGCGGCATCATATATTTGAGTTGGGCCATTTCCACTTGCAGGCGACCTTCACGGGTCTGGGCGTGTTGGGCAAAAATATCTAAAATCAACTGGGTGCGGTCCACAACCTTGCGCTCAGTCACAGCGCTGACATTGCGCTGCTGGGTGGGGGTCAGTTCACAGTCAAAAATAAGTATGGATGCATTGTTCTGCAGGGCCAGCACTTCCAGTTCTGCCAATTTGCCCCGGCCCAGAATAAAACGCGGATTTATCTGGCTCACACGCTGGGTCATGGTGCCAACCACGTCCAGGCCAGCCGTGGCAGCCAGATCTGCAAGTTCATGCAGTGAGCGTTCTTGCTCGGCCCTGGGCGCAGCACTGACACTGACCAGGATCGCGGCTCCTTCGCGGGCCTGGGTCTGCACGCCTTGACCGGTGCGGGCCAGTTCATCTTCCAAGGCCCTGGCGCTGGCGGCAAAATCAAAATCTATTTCATCCCACAGCATGGGCGGATGCACCACATAGGGCTTGTCATCAGCATTGGGGGGCAGCAGATGGGCAATCTGGCAGGCGCGTGGAGCACCATCAGAAGATACTGTCAGCACGCACACAGAATCCAGGCGTAAAAAAACCATGTCCATCAGATCTTCTTCTGTGAGCAGGGAATTATCCAGATGGGTATGCAGCAGGCGCAGTCCTGACAAACGCGCATCAGCCTGCCTGTGGCGGGACAGCTCCGGGATAAGAATTTTATCCTGCTCGCCGACCAGGACCATGACTGGCACGCCTTTGCGGTTAATGAGCACGCCCAGTTGGCGATGTACGCCACGGCTTATAAGGGCCAGCTCTTTGGCCTGGTCCGGAGTGCATCCGCCCTGGTCTGGAAAACGACGGTTATACAGTCGGGTAATGGCCGTGATCTGTGATGGACGCAGGCCAGAGAGATTGCCCAGAGGCTTGGAGGCGATGGCAGTTCTCCTGTGTGTTCAGATGAGTGTTCCACGCCTCACACCCTGGTTCGGGCCAGGCATGGGGCGTGGATCAGGCTGAAATCAATACAAAAGTATCAGGACGAGCGAAGATAGTCGGTGATCATCTGGTCATAGGCGGATGTCTGGGCAAAGGTGGCCACTGCCATGCGCTTGCGAAAGGCAAGGGACACAGCATTTTTATTCTCGCGCATTTCCTGCATACACGGGGCATAACAGGACGGGTCCGGAATAACTGTGACAGAATGAAAATTTTTGGCCGAAGCCCGCAGCATGGTGGGCCCGCCAATATCAATCTGCTCCACAGCCAGTTTGTCTTCCAGGGTCTGACTGACAGCCTGGGCAAAATTGTAGAGATTAACACAGATCAGATCAAAGGGCGTAAGGCCCAGGTCTTTTAATGTCTGCATGTGGGTGGAATCATCCTTGTCGGCCAGGATGCCCGCATGAATATGGGGGTGCAGGGTTTTGACCCGTCCTCCCAATATTTCCGGAAACCCGGTCACATCGCTGACAGAGCGGACTTTCAGCCCGGCCTGCAGCAGTTTTTTTCGTGTTCCGCCAGTGGAAATCAGTTCAACGCCCTGGTCCTGAAGAAACGAGGCAAATTCTTCAAGGCCTGACTTATCGGTAACGCTGAGCAACGCCCGGCGAATGGGTAGCATGTCCATAGGTATCTCCTGCGCAGTATGTCGCGGTGTGGTTATTCTTCACCCATTTCCTGAAGCAGTTCAGCAATTTCTTCACGAATGATATGGGCAGCGGCAGCAGGTACCTGCTGGCGGATATAGGTCTGAAGCTCGTCACGCAATCCCGCCATGGATGGCTGCTGGGACTGAAAATTTTTCAGAGCTGTGTACATTTCCTGCATGGTCGATTGCAGGGCATCAATACGGGTGTCTTTGGCGCTCAGGGCTTCGCGCAAGGACAGAAGTTCTGCTTCCTGACGCTGGAGAACCTTGCGTAAGGTTGCCACATCGCTGTCCAGTTCCTGAGCGGTATTTTTCAGCGTTGCCAGGGATGATACCGTGCTCATTGCAGTCGTGAGCTGCTCACCACAGGCGCTGATCTCTGCCTGAAGGCTGGTCAGGTCTTGTGGATTAAAAACAGGAAGTGAGCGGATCTGCTCAATATGTCTGGCCAGGGTTTGTTCATTTTCTGCAAGGTGAGCAAGCTTCTGGCGCACTGTGTCCAGG
>JAAYGZ010000451.1 GCA_012727515.1 Desulfovibrionales bacterium | reverse complement strand
TCCGCCTTGGTCACCAGGACAAAATATCGCTCAAAGAACAAAAAACCCGCGCAAGGCCTCCCTCGCGTCGGGAAAAGCGTCTCTATGCAGACCAGCCCTGACTGTCAACAAAAAAATTGAAAAACATTACAAAAATATACATCTTCCTTATTTTACATGATCTTTTTGAGCACGCACATATTTACACCCTGCCCTACTCTTGCTTGGCTGAGGCAAGTTGAGTAGCAGAATCAATAGCAAAGCTCCAAGTCCCAGATAGCCTGGAAATACGAACCATGCTGTTTTGCTGGGCATATCCCCAGACAAATAGCTCTTGTCTCCCAGAGCTATCTAATGATAGCTACTAACGAACCACAACAGGCCAGAAAGGATGATCTCTCATGGCACAGTCGATTACACATACCCCGCCAACAAGCACCCGCAGCCGTGGCTTTACCCTGGTCGAACTGCTTGTGCTCATGGTCGTGATGACAATGCTTATTGCCATGTCTGGCACTGCCTTGATGAAATATCTGCCCAGGGCTGATCTTAAATACGCCACTGGAACTATTGTCAGTATTTTGCAGGATGCACGCATGGAAGCCATCAAGCATGGACCTGTGGCGGTAATTTTCAATGCTGATGGCTGCACCTTGTATGTTGATAGCGGTGATGGGAACTGGAACACAGTGGAAGACAATGTAGCAACTAAACGTTTTTCTTTTTCCGAAATAAAGCGTGGCGGTGTCTCCTTTTCTGAACTACCAGAAAAAAAAGTCTTTGTTTTTGGACGAAGGGGCAGAATCAATCCTCCATCAAGAACCATCAAAGTAAAATCAAGAGCAACTGAGCTGCAAATAAAAGTGCTTACTTCCGGTGTAGTAAAGGTCATATGAAAACAAAACATAGTCATGAAAAAGGGTTTACCCTGGTGGAACTTCTCCTCACCACGGTCATAATCGGCATTATTGGAGGAGGATTGTATAGCCTTTTTGATGCCCACAATCGCATGGCAGCCAAGCAGGAAGAAACCACGCTTATGCAGCAGGAATTGCTATCGCTTATGGTCATGATGAGTGATGAATTGCGCATGTGTGGATATACGAGAAACGTCCCAGCGCGTGAAAATAAAACATTTGGTTTTGCTCACAGGCCAAGTGATAATAAACGGTCTACTAATGCGACACAAATTTATTGTACACGAGATCTTGATGCAGGAAATGGCACATTGGCTGTATCTCCTGAAAATGCTACGCAACACATAGCATTTGGAATAAACCCTAACAATATGTCCGGAGAGAACCATTATGCGAAAAGTTATATTGGTGGTTGGCATACAGTTGCTACAAATATAGGTGCGCTTTCCTTTACATATTTTGATGCTGATGGCGATATCATTGACGATCCCAGCGCCAACCTTGACGCTATCTGCAGCGTAGAAATCAATGCCACTGCTGTGCCCTCCATAGAGCGGGCTGGCTTGGGCATCCAAAACAGAACCTTAAGCACCAGGGTCTTTCGCCGCAACCCGAGCAGATGAGGAGACCAGAAAAAATGAAAAACTATCCTCGTTCCAGCCATACCCCCTGCTCAGGCTTTACCTTGGTTGAAGTCTTGGTTGCCTCGGCAATTTTAGCAGTGGGGCTGCTAGGCGTAGCAAGTATGATTGGCCGGTCCACTATTCAAGACGCTAGAGCATATCATACCAGCCATGCCAGTGTCATGGTTGAGGAATCCATTGAACGCATGCTTGAAGGCCAGTGGCATTCTGCAACATTTAGAAATATGACTGCACCAGTAGAAAATCGAACCATAAGCGGAGTAGAATATGAAATGGTATGTATTTTAGCTAACAATACTCCAATAGATAATTGCAAAGAAATGAATTGCACAGTTACTTGGAATAATAAAGGAATCCAGTCACAAATGGAGTTTACTTATGTTTTATCACAAAAATGGTCCTATACTAGATAGGTATCAACAAGAAGGAGGCTCCGCTTTAGTTATAGC
>JAAYGZ010000450.1 GCA_012727515.1 Desulfovibrionales bacterium | reverse complement strand
GGTCTTCCAGTTCCCGGCGACCTGATTCAGCAAAGCCATCACTGACAATAATGGCTCCTTTGCCTCCGGCCCTGCAAAATATTTCAAACTCCCGGACCACGGTTTCCGAATTGACCACAAAAACAGCAAGCTCAGGAACTTCGGGCAAGCTGGCCAGATCTGGGTAACAGGGCTGGCCCTGCAAAACTTTGGTGCGTGGATTAACAGGATACACCGTGCAGCGGCGACGCAGATTTTTGAGCACAATGCCGCCCACAGTGCCGGTATTGGACGCCCCATAGACCACAACGGACTTGGGAGAAAAAATAATATCCAGGCTACGCATGATGCCTGGAGAAATATCGGTTTGTCTGGGATATCTGACTGGTTCGCCCTGAATAACGCGGGCATCCACCAGGGCACAGCCCTTGGCATAGACAATGACCGGATTGAGATCGAGTTCATGAATTTCCGGGTGTTCGCTCATGAGGCGAGAAACATTAACAGCCAGATTGATCACTGCATCCATGTCCAGAGGGCTTTCACGAAAGCCTTGTAAAATACGGCCAGCCTTGGTGCGCATGAACATGGCTCGCGCATCTTCTGGCGAGAGCACCCCGATGCCTGGGGTGACATCAGCCAAAAGCTCCACCAGCCGCCCCCCGGACCCAACCATGGTCATGGGGCCAAAGCTTGGGTCTTGCGTGGCCCCAATTAAAATTTCTGCTCCAGGCAGAACCATGGGTTGGATGAGCAAGGCTTCAGGCAGGTCCAGCCCTGCGGCCAGAATATTTTGGATCATCTGGGCATGAGCAGTGCGCAGTCCCTCAGACGACTGGATATGCAAAAACACGCAGCCCAGATCAGTCTTATGGATAATCTGTTCCGACACAGGCTTGAGCACCACAGGATAGCCCAGGGTCTGGGCCGCTGAAATGGCCTGATCAAGATCCGTAACCATCTGACCCAGCAGGGGAATATTGTACTGACCAAGCAGGGAGCGGGTCTGTTCAAAATCAAGTTGAAAAGGATTCATGTGAGCCTCCATGTGTCTGGGTAATGACGAATACTAATGAAAGCAAAAATAAAGCGCCACGTATTTTTATTCAAGTATTTCATGAAGAACTTGTTTGGATTCAAAACTATGCCCTTGGGAACAACAATGCCATACTCGGACAACAGACCAAGGATCTGATTGGCAAGGCTGTCCGTTTTTTGAGCACACGCTCTCTCAAGGGTGCGCTGATTACATCGAAACACGTCATCTGGGGTTGATCTATAACGCATATTTTTATTGACAGTGGCCTGAGGTGCGTTTACTTCGGCCAGACATTGACCGTTGGTCATTTTATGACCGCAAGACAATTACTGACCACAAGCAGGAAATGCGTATGGCCCGCAAGCAACAGGAAAAATCTCTGCAAACTCAGCACGAGCTTCTGGATTCTGCAGAAAAACTCTTTGGTTCCAGGGGATTTGTTGCCACAACCATTGCAGAAATCACCGCAGATGCTGGCTATGCCAAGGGCAATTTTTATCGCTACTGGCAAAGCAAGGATGACATCATGTTTGAGATCATTGCCAACAAGATGCAGTCGTACCGTCAGGTGCGTGATACTGCCTTGTCCAGCGCGTCCAGCCTGACTGAAGTCATGGACCACATCCTCGATTTTTTAGAAACCATGATTGATGATCGCAACTGGTCAACCGTGTTTCTGGAATTCACCATTCATGCATCGCGTGATCCAGAGCTACGCGCACGACTCAACCAGTCCATTTACCGATTATCAGATGAAATCTTTGAGGATATTGTTGCTCCGCATATCACCAGCAACTATGCTGCGTGTAAAATAGGGGCATTAAACACAGCCCTTTTTGAAGGTTTTCTGGTTCATTCTCTTTTAGGAACAGGCACCATTGACCGGGCCGATTTTCGACGCGCAGCCATGAAATTGGCCCTGGCCAATGCAACGGATGCATAAACCGCACAGTCTAGTATCAGCCTTACCCACAGCATACCCCAACGAGATACATAAGGAGAGCAGTATGAAAACATCGTGGAAATTTGTGACCAGCATCCTTGCCGTAAGCATTGTCAGCCTTGCTGCATCAGCTTGTGCCGGGCCAATCAAATTGTCCTACAGTAATTTTTTTCCACCCACGCATATTCAGTCTCAACTGGCTGAAGAGTGGTGCAAGGCCGTGGAAGAACAGTCAGGTGGCGCAGTGCAGATTGACTACTATCCTGGTGGAACCCTGACCAAAGCCAAGGATTGCTATGACGGCGTTGTGCAGCGCATTTCTGATATTGGCTTATCAGCCCTGGGCTACACTGCCGGGCGTTTTCCCGTGCTTTCGGGCGTTGATCTGCCCATGGGTTACAAGTCCGGAGTGCAGGCGACCAATGTAGCCAACGCTGTTTTTGCTGAATTTTCACCCAAAGAATTTGCTGGCGTCCATGTGCTGTATTTTCATGCTCATGGCCCGGGCAAGCTGCACACGGCTGGCAAGCCGGTGACATCAATGGATGATCTGGCAGGCATGAAAATTCGCGCCACAGGAAACAGTGCCAGCGTTATCAGCGCCCTGGGTGGCAGCCCTGTGGCCATGTCCATGCCTGACTCGTACCAGTCCATCCAAAAAGGTGTGGTTAATGGCGGTATCTATCCGGTGGAAACGAACAAAGGCTGGAAAATGGCTGAAGTTGTTGATTATCTGACAGACAGCACTGCTGTTGCCTACACGACTACATTTTTTGTGGTCATGAATAAAGATGTCTGGGCCTCTTTGCCTGAAGAAGTCCAGCAGGTTATAACCAAGGTCAGTGCAGAGTGGATTCCCAAACACGGACAGGCCTGGGATGACAGCGATGCAGAAGGCCTGGAGTTTTTTCTGCAGCAGCCTGGTAACACAGTGGTGAGTC
>JAAYGZ010000449.1 GCA_012727515.1 Desulfovibrionales bacterium | reverse complement strand
GCCTGTGAATTTGGCGCTCTGGCCGCCAGAGCTTCAGAACGCGCACGCGCTCATGCAGCTCTTTTTGGCCTTAACCTGGGCATTGCCTTTCAGTTGGTTGATGATGCCCTGGATTATACATCCAGCGCAGCCACATCAGGCAAGCCCCTGGGCGGTGATCTGCGCGAGGGCAAATATACCCTGCCCCTGCTTTTGTACCTGGAACAACTCCCGGACAATGAGCGTACCCTGCTGCATGCAGAACTGGCAGACCCGCATGTACCGGCCACGCGCCAGGAAGCTATCATTGCAGACATTGTGCGCTGCAACTGTGCCCAGCAGACACGCAAAGCAGCACATCACTATCTGGAGCTAGCCAAAGAGGCGCTTGCTGTGCTACCCAGCTGTTCAGAAAAAACACTTCTCGCGGCCATGATTGATTTTGTCCTTAACCGGGAAATATAACCATGACGCATTCACAGCCTGCTACGCCCGTTGACCTGACCGCTTCGCTGCGCGGAACGCTTAAAGCGGTTTTTTCCCCTGCCACGACTCAGCTGTTGCAGGAAGCAGTCAATGCAGAACCCAACTTCAAAAATATTGCCAACATCATCAAGTTAGACCCGGCCCTGTCAGCTGCGGTTCTGGCCTTGGCCAATTCTCCGTTTTATGGACAAAGTGGCAAAATCACCAATGTGCAGCGAGCCGCCCTTATTCTGGGCAACAATGAACTGCTGCGCATTGCCCTGTCCTTGTGTTTGCAGCGCAATCTGAGCGCAGTTCTGAGCGCGCATGGCTTTGATGCCTTTGCCAATTGGCGGGTCATTGTCTGGTCAGCTATTGGCGCGGAACTTATTGCCGAAACCCTGGCTCCGGAAGAAAAAGAAACAGCCTATGTCTGCGCCCTGTTAAAAGATTTATCCCTGCTCATGTACGCCGCAACCTTTCCTGAACAGTTACGGCCCCATGTGCGCCAGCCGGATTTTGTCCGCACCAGCCAGGCCCTTACTTCGTGGCAGGATATGTTTCCGCAACGGCACGCGGAGCTGACCGCAGATCTGCTGCATTCCTGGCACCTGCCCCGCCCCATGCTGGAAACTATTACCGCTCATCATGACATAGACCGTTTATTTGATTATTCTCCCCTGACCCAGGCCGTTATCCTGGCTACGCGCTGGGCTGAAGTGGAATTTCGTGATGATCCGGTGCCAGACAGCCTGGCCCAGCTGTCTTTTATGTTGGGGAAAATTGGCGCTCTCCCGCAAAACGGCATTGAGGATCTGCGCACCCGCTGTACTGCGCGCTTTCATGAACTCTGCATGGCCATGAATATCCACGAGCAACCTCTGGAAGAACGCCTGTATTCGCATTCCCTGCAATCTATTCAGGATTTTCACTACCAGACCAAAGAAGTGGAAAGTATTTCCGGCGGCCAACAGGCCGTGGCCCAGTGTATTGCCAGGCATCTGCGCTGGAATTGGAACTGTCAGACCTCGGAAATAATTCTGTATTCTCTGCACAGTGGCCAGTGGGAACACTTTGTTTTTGACCAGGAAATGCTGACTGCATCTTCCCTGGCAGCAAATATCGCAGACCTTCCCCTGCACCTTGGAGCAACTCTGCCCCTGCGCCATCATGGTGAAATTTTGGGTGAACTGCGGATTCTTGCTCTCCCTCACAACGGGCACAAGGCAGAGGCCACACTGTACACGCGCTTACTCAGCCAGTGCCTGCATCGCCGCGCTCAAACAGTGCAGATTCTGGAAATAAAAGCCGAACTGCTGGATATGCTTCCGGCGGGCGTGGCCCTGCTCACAGATGCTGGGCGTATTGTACGCGCCAATCCGCGCTTTGAAGCGTGTTTGGGCAAAAAAGCAGTTGAAGGCCAATTGATTCAGGATATTTTGCGCCGTACTCCTCATGCCCCTGTGGTTGAGGGCTGGGTTTCGTTTTTAGATAACCCTCAGCAAAACAATCACTGTGTTATTTCCTGCGACCTGGGTCTGACGTCACATCACTATGCCCCCTGCCTTTCCCTGTCCTCGTATAAAATCAGTACAGCAGAGCGAAGCAATATCCTCATGCTTATTCAGGATTTAACCGAAATCCGTATCCTGGAAACAGAGGCCTTGCGCCAGCGTGACTTTTTGCACCGCCTGCTTGGATCTATGCAGGATCTGGTCATGGCCATTGATCACACTGGCCTGATTACCTATGCTGCGGGCAAGTACGCAGATTTTTTGCGCGGCAAAAATCTCTTCAGCATTACCAGCCCTGTCCTGACCTATCCCCAGAGCTGGACCATAGATGCTCTGGAAGGCAACCCCCAGGCCATTGAAGTTCAGCTTTTATTGGACGACGAACCCTTGCTTCTGGAGCTGCTTTTTTCCCGCCTGCCTTCTGGACCAGATCATGGCCTGGTTGTTGGCCGTGATATTTCCTCCATTCGCCGCCTGGAACACAAGATCAAACAACAAGCTCTGCTTGATGCCCTGACCCAGGTTTTTAACCGTCACCATCTGCTGCCTATTTTAGAACGCGAAATTGCCAGAGCCAGACGCACGGATGAATCGCTTGGCATGATTTTTTTCGATCTGGATAAGTTTAAGAATTTTAATGATACCAAAGGACACCATCAAGGTGATATTGCCCTGCGGGAACTGGGCCAGATTTTACGCCGCGTGCTGCGCAAAGGCATGGATTTTCCGTGTCGCTTTGGTGGTGATGAATTTGTCATTGTCTCCAGTGCAACCTCGCACCCTGGGCTCATGGCCATGTGCAAACGCATTCAGCAGGAACTCTATGCGCTCTATAGTGGAGAAATTACTCTGAGTTTTGGAGCAAGCCTGTTGGAAGAGGCTGATACTGCCACCTCCCTGCTGGAGCGCTGCGACCAGGCTAATTACCAGGCCAAAAGTGCAGGCGGCAATACCATTGCCTTGCTGCAATCCCAGGGCTGATTTTATTCCTGAATTACTTTTTTGAGGAGAATACCATGCCTACACGAGTCGAGGTCGCCCTGCGCCCCACTGTTACTGATACCCAGGGCAACAAGACTGCACATAAAATACGCACAGAGCTGGGCCTGAATGTGGATCAGGTCCGCATCATCAAGGTTTATACCATTGACGGCCTGGACCAGAAGCAGATTCAAACCGCCCTTGAGGCTGGCGCCCTGCATGACCCAGTGCTGCACACGGCCCAGACCACGCCTGCGGCCACGGATTTTGACTGGATTCTTGAAGTGGGCTTTCGTCCTGGCGTGACAGATAATGAAGGCCGCACAGCCAAGGAAACCCTGCGCACTGTTTTGGGCACTGTTTTAGGCCATGGGCAGGCTGATATCGCGGTCTATACCTCAACGCAGTACCTGCTGTCAGCCAGCCTGAGCAAAGACCAGGTTGAACATATTGCCAGGGATCTTCTGGCCAATGAACTGATCCAGCGCTACGTCATTGCGGATAAAGCTGCCTGGGCCGCAAACCCTGGATTTCCGGCTCGCACAGCGCACGTCACTGGGGCGGCCTCAGATCAGGTGAGTGTTATAGATATACATACCATGGATGATGACGCCCTCATGCGCTTAAGCCGCGATGGCGTACTGGCCTTAAATCTGGAAGAAATGCGCTGCATCCGGGACTACTATGCCAGGCCAGAAGTCAGTGCCCAGCGCCAGAAAAAGGGCCTGCCTGCCGCGCCAACAGACGCAGAACTGGAATGCCTGGCCCAAACCTGGTCTGAGCACTGCAAGCATAAAATTTTCAGCGCCCGCATCAACTACACCAACACCACCACAGGCACTCAGACAACCATTAACAGCCTGTACAAGACGTTTATTCAGGGCAGCACCAAGGTTCTGCGCGAACGCATGGGCAAAAATGATTTTTGCTTGTCTGTTTTTAAGGACAATGCCGGGGTCATCCGCTTTAGCGATGACATGAATGTGTGCATTAAAGTCGAAACCCACAACAGCCCGTCTGCCCTGGACCCATACGGCGGAGCCTTAACTGGCATTGTGGGCGTGAACCGCGACCCCATGGGCACGGGCCTGGGTGCAAATCTGCTCTGCAATACCAATGTGTTCTGTTTTGCCTCACCCTTTTATGACGGCGAACTTCCCCCGCGCCTGCTGCATCCACGCCGGGTTTTTGAAGGCGTGCGCGAAGGCGTGGAGCACGGCGGCAACAAGTCTGGCATTCCAACGGTCAATGGCGCAGTGGTCTTTCATGAGCGCTTTCTGGGCAAACCCCTGGTTTTTTGCGGCACAGTCGGCACCATGCCAGCTCTGGTGGCAGGGCGACCCAGCCATGAGAAAAAAGCCTGCCCTGGTGATCATATCATCATGACTGGCGGGCGCATTGGCAAAGATGGAATCCACGGCGCAACCTTTTCTTCTGAAGAATTGCACGAAGGCTCTCCGGCCACGGCCGTGCAGATCGGCGACCCCATTACCCAGCGCAAAATGTATGATTTTCTTATGCGGGCCAGAGATCGTGGCCTGTACACTGCCATTACTGATAATGGTGCTGGTGGCCTGAGTTCTTCTGTGGGTGAAATGGCCCAGGATTCAGGCGGCTGTGATATGGATCTGGCCAAGGCTCCCTTAAAATATGACGGCCTGCTGCCCTGGGAAATTTTGGTTTCCGAGGCCCAGGAGCGCATGACCCTGGCCGTGCCCAAAGAGCATCTGGACGCCTTTATGGCTCTGGCCAAGGAAATGGACGTGGAAGCCACGGACCTGGGGCATTTTACTGACAGTGGTTTTTTTACTGTTCGTTATGGCGCAAAAATTGTTGCTGACCTGGACATGCACTTTTTGCATGAAGGTACCCCCCAACTGCATTTAGAGGCCATCTGGGACCAACCGCGCACCTGCTGCACCCACTGCGATGCACCCCAGGCCCAGGTGGCAGATCACAAGGATTTTCTGTGTTCCATGCTGGGGCGCTTAAATATCTGCTCCAAAGAATACATTATCCGGCAATATGATCATGAGGTTCAGGGCGGCAGTGTTATTAAACCCCTGATCGGCGTGGCAAATGATGGCCCGGCTGACGCAGCAGTGATTCGCCCGCACCTTGGCAGCACCCGTGCCCTGGTTATTGCCAATGGTATTTGCCCCAAATTCAGTGACCAGGACACCTACTGGATGATGGCCAATGCCATTGACGAGGCAGTGCGCAATGCCGTGACCACTGGCGCCGACATCCACTACCTGGCTGGAGTGG
>JAAYGZ010000448.1 GCA_012727515.1 Desulfovibrionales bacterium | reverse complement strand
TGGTGCCCACGGTGCGGCGCGAGGTGAATTTTGATCAACTCTGGGATCTGGTCAGTTTTGGTCTGAGCCATCAACCTCATGTGCGGGGGGTGCACTTTCAGCCCATGAGCTATTTTGGCCGCTATCCAGCCACCTTTACGCCAGATCACCTGACCTTGCCTGAACTTATGACCGGGCTGGAAGAGCAGAGTAAGGGCATGGTGCGGGCCACGGATTTTTTGCCTCCTGGCTGTGAACATGCCCTGTGCTCTTTTTCCGGGAAATTTATGACTCGCGAAGATGGAACCCTGGTGCGTCTGGGCCAGGCCCAATGCGACTGCACGCCAAAACCAGCCGAGGCCGGGGCTTTGCAGTCCATTGGGGTTACGGCCAGGCAATGGTCTGGCCCTGAGCTGCAAAAAGAAGCTCCTGACATGGTGCCAGACAATGATCTGGACCATTTTCTGGCCCGGGCCAGAACCCACAGTTTTACCATTTCAGCCATGGCCTTTCAGGATGCCTGGAGCTTAAATCTTGAGCGGCTACAGGGCTGCTGCATTCATGTGGCTCAGCCAGATGGACGGCTTATCCCTTTTTGCGCCTATAATCTGACCTCACGTCATGGCCAGACCCTGTATCGGGGCCAGGTGTGAACCAGTATATCCGAACTCCCGTTGATGCCCTGACAGCGCGTCGTCTGGGGCTTGCTTCCGGCTGGGACAGAGCTGCCCTGGAAGCTGCCCAGATCCAGGCTCTGCAACGCACGCTACGCACAGCCATCCAAAAAAGCCCGTGGTATGCCCGGCATTTTGCTGGTCTTGATCCTGCCAGCGTGCGTACTGGGGCGGATTTGTCCGGTCTGCCTCTTCTTTGCGCCTCAGACATTGCTGACCAGGGTCATGCACTGCTTTGTGTGTCCCAGTCTGAAGTGGCGCGCATCATTACTCTGCACACATCCGGCAGCACCGGCACACCCAAGCGTTTATATTTTACGCGCCAGGATCTGGACGCTACAGAGGATTTTTTTCTGCACGGCATGTTTTCCCTGATCTCGCCACAGGACGCAGTTCTGGCTATGCTGCCCTGGGAGCAGCCCGACAGCACCGGTGATTTACTCCTGCGCGCCCTGACCCAAGAGGGTATTTGCTGTGCCGGCCTTTGGCCGCCCAAGGCCCCACAGGAGCTGGCCAGCTTGATTCAGAAAGAAAGCTATACGTCCATCATTGGCCTGCCCCAGCATCTCTTACACCTGGCTGACTGCCTGCCCAGAGGACAGGTGCGCACCATGCTCTTATGCTCAGACTATGCGCCACACGCCTTGCGCCAGCGCATTGAGCAGGCTTGTGGGTGCACGACATTTCTACATTATGGGACCACAGAAACTGGTCTGGGCGGGGGCGTGGAATGCGCAGCCCATGCAGGGTGCCATGTGCGTGAGTCTGAACTGCTTGTGGAAATTATTGATCCTGACACAGAAAAGGTGCTGCCAGAAGGAGAGCTGGGAGAAGTGGTGGTCACCACCCTGAATCGTCAGGCCATGCCCCTTATCCGTTACAGAACCAAAGACATGGCCAGACTGACCACAGAGCCATGCGTCTGTACAGGACGTACGGCCCGACTTTATGATATTTCAGGGCGGCGCAATACTTGTG
>JAAYGZ010000447.1 GCA_012727515.1 Desulfovibrionales bacterium | reverse complement strand
GAATAGGAATCTTTAATGATATTGCCAGAGGTAAAGCGTGCTCCGGTGAGGGGATGAATGAGTTCCTGATGCATGACTGATAATGCCCGGTCCTGGCGCACATTGTGTGGATCGTAATTGTGCTGGCGATACACAACATGCAAAATAGCCACACGCCGGGCCGGGTCTATAAAATATCCATCGCGTTCCAGGGTGCGGACAAGTTCTGCATTACGGCTTTCCACACGGATCAGGGCAGTTTTTTCCACCACAGGCTGGGCTTGATCAGACTCTACACAGCGTATTGTGGTCAGGGTGCGGTCTGATTGGCCCAGGACTTTGATAAAAAATCGTTCTCCCATTTTATGGAGGCGTCTGGCAAACAGGGCTGCGGAGGTTGTTCGTTCTGAAGAGATGGGGTAGCCATACAGCTCCATGAGAAAACGGTACACAAACTCCCGGTTCCTTTCATAGAGCTGGTTATCATGGGGGCGAAATTTTTTAATGCGCAGGCCAAAACGCTTTAACTCTGCGTCCAGGTCCGAGGGGAGTGAGGCATAAATGCCAGAAAGATAAAAGGCGCCGTCTGCATCTGCTGACAGGACATGAGCGCGGTCCATATAGCCCAGATACTGAATAAGCACGCTGTAGCTGCGCAGATCAGCAACCTGAAGATCTGTTGTGCGCTCTTTGAAATCTTCGCGCAAAGAGCGAGGCAGATGACGCAGAAATTGCTCTTGATTTTCGTGCGCCAGGGCTGCTGGTAAAACACAGGCCTGGTCCGCAGGCGGCTGGTGCGGGTCACGGCAGGTGTGCAGCAGGTCAAACTGGAAGATTTCCTGAAAATAATTGATGGGCCGGTCAAAGACGACCAGGGAAAAGCCCGGCAGTGCAGTGTATTCATATAAGGCAGGCTCAAACGAGGGCAGCAGATCGCGTGCATCAACCAGCGGATAGTCTTCCAGTTCGGCAAAGGGCTTGAGTAAACAGAATTTTATATGTGCGTACTGCAAAAAATCCTGGACATGGACGATATTGTGCAGATCTTTTGAAGGCACGAGCAGACCTGTATCCAGGTAGTGCAGCGAAGGGACATGAGAAAATGCAGTAAGCCAGTTCATGTGTGCAAGGTATGTCAAAGGACAAAGGGTTATCTACTGTTATGTAGGCTATCTGACAGGTTTTGTCCTTGGCGTAAACATGATTTTTAAGGATAAACACTCACGTTGTGCGTGTGCTTCCCTGGCGCGGAGAAATTTTCTGGCCCGGTGCTTTGGTTGTTGCTGAGCAGCGCAAATGTTTATATGCCCAAGACCGAAGTTTTCTAACCTTTTTCAGATGATGAGCTGATGGCAGCGTAGTATGAGCAAATGTAGGTATCCTTCACTTGACAGGCTTTTAGAAAGCATAGGGAGCGTTTTTGACGCCTATTCCGTGGTGCTTTTTTGTCGCAACAGCTCTGGTTCCTATGACCTGGCCACATCGTTCAGCCTGGGTGCGTCTATCCGCCAGGACTTGTCTATTGAGTCCGGCTATGGCCTGGTGGGCTGGATTCTCAAAAATAATGCCCCGTTGCTGGTTGAGAAATTCGATCAGAAAAATACATTTTTGGGCTATTATGGTCAGGAGCAGGAAGAGCATATCAAGGTTTTTGTGGGTTGCCCTTTGCCTGGAGGCAGAGGTGCCCTGTGCATGGACAGTAAAAAAACCTACGCCTTTACTGACAAAGATCAGCGGATTTTGTCCTTGTTTGCAGGCGTGATAACCGCCATGCTGGATGATCTGGGTGAGGCCTCTGTATCGTGTCAGGACCAGAAATTATATCATTTTTTGCAGGCCGTGTATGCACTGCGGGAAAAATATCCCAAGTGGTCTGAATTTTTGCATCATTACCTTGATCTCCTGGCAAGCGCGAGTGGCTATGAGTTTGCTTTTCTGGTTGTCAGCGATGAGTGGGGGCACAATTATTATCTCGAAGGCTGCAATAAAATCTTTATGCCCCAGACCACAACAACGCCCCAGACCTTTAGCACGGGTAGCGGTATTTTAGGCTGGGTTTTCAAAAAAAACCAACCTGTTATTATTGGTGATGGCAAAAGCGTGCTTGGCCGGGCACCCTTGTTTGGTCGTGATGTACCAGTGCCATCGCTGAATACCTTGCTGGCGTTTCCACTCAAGGTGCATACCCGGTGTCGGGGAGTGTTGGTCTTTGGTGATAAAGAATGTCGGGTTGTCAGTGAAGATATCCGTTCTTTTGCCAAAATGGCAGCGGATTATCTGGCTCTTTTTTTAGAAAATTTGTATTTGAAAAATCGTCTTAAACGTCTGGTTGGCAGCTTGACTCCACTACACGAGGATGAGGAATCTGAGGCAGAAACAGATCATTCTGAACTTTTAGAGTAGGACGGCATGTATGTTTTTAAGTAAACTTTTCGGTTTTCTGGGACAAAATCTGGCATTGGATTTAGGCACTGCCAACACGCTTCTGTATTCTCCCAAAGATGGACTCATACTGAATGAACCTTCTGTGGTGGCGCTGGATGTGCGTACTGATTCTATCCTGGCAGTGGGCCGGGAAGCCAAGGAATACCTGGGCCGTACACCAGAGCGTATTCGCGCAGTGCGCCCCTTAAAAGACGGAGTCATTGCTGATTTTGAAGTGACCAGGGCCATGATTTCCTATTTTATCCGCAAGGTTGTGGCTGGAATGCGTTTTGTGAAACCGCGCATGGTTATTTGCGTTCCAGCTGGTATCACTCAGGTGGAAAAGCGGGCCGTGATTGAGTCTGCCCTGCAGGCCGGAGTGCGCGAGGTGAAGCTTATTGAAGAGCCCATGGCCGCTGCCATAGGCGCGGGAATGCCTATTGATGAACCGCGTGGCAATATGGTGGTTGATATTGGTGGAGGAACAACTGAAGTTGCGGTTATTTCCCTGTCTGCTGTGGCGTACTCAGAATCTGTGCGCGTTGCCGGAGATGAGTTAAACGATGCTATTCAGCGTTTTGTGCAGGATGAGTTTAAGTTGCAAATTGGCGAGAACATGGCTGAAGCTGCCAAGATGCACATAGGTTCAGCTGTGCCCTTGCCTGAGCCCATGCAGTACCGGGTGGCTGGAAAAAATCTGGTCGATGGAACTCCGAAATCCATTATGCTCACTGATGGCCATGTGCGAGAAGCCATCAAAGAGCCGCTGAATGCCATTGTGGCTGCTGTGCGCCGTGCCCTGGAAAAAACACCACCAGAGCTGGTGGCTGATATTGCTACCAATGGCCTGCTTCTGGCCGGTGGCGGGGCGCTTTTAAAAGGGCTGGACAAGCTGATCACGCAGCACAGCTCGCTGGTGGTGCATATTGATGACGATCCCCTGACCACTGTTGTGCGCGGCACTGGCCGGTCTTTGGAGGACGAGGCTGTATTTTCCAAGGTCTATATCAATTAAGGACGTGCTGAGTAATTCCATCATTGCACGTTTATGGCCTATGGGTAGAGCGTAGCGATGCGGCAATCTTGCTGATACGTCAAAGATTCTGGATGAGCGCAGCGCTTCCCGCTTTGATTCCTTGCGGCCTCAATGACTTGTT
>JAAYGZ010000005.1 GCA_012727515.1 Desulfovibrionales bacterium | reverse complement strand
GCCTTGAAGTGCTGGATGCCTTGACTCAGGGCAATGAGGCTGTGGTACATTTTCAGGCCAGATTTGTGCGCGGCGGACGAACCCAGACCCTGGAGGAACGCAGTCGTTTTGAGCTGCGGGACGGGCAGTGGTATTATCTGGACGGTACGCATGAACCTGGGCCTGAGCATGATACGCGGGTCAAGATCGGACGCAACGCCCTGTGCCCATGCGGGAGTGGCAAAAAATTCAAGAAATGTTGTGGAGCAAGACAATGAACCCTGTGCTGTCCATTTGTATTGTTTTTGCGATCATGCTGGCCGGGATTCGTCTGCGCTGGAACCTGGCCTTGTCTATTCTGGCAGGCAGTTTTGTGCTGGCCCTGTTTTTTGGGCTTTCCCCGCTGGCGTGGCTTAAAGCTGTTCCTGCTGCATTATTGACAGAAGAAGCCTTTATTCTGTGCACAATTATTGCCGTTATTCTGGCTTTCAGTGCTCTGTACTCTGCAACCGGGCAGTCTGAAGGATTTATGCGCGCTATTCGTGGCCAGGTGCGCTCCCGTTCATTGCTCCTGGTTTTCTTTCCTGCCCTGATCGGCCTGTTACCCATGCCCGGAGGCGCTATTTTTTCCGCGCCCATGGTGGAGTCTGCGGCCAGTGAATTGCGTATTTCACGTACAGATCAGACCCTGATCAATTATTGGTTTCGCCATCTCTGGGAACTGGCCTGGCCCTTGTATCCAGGCATTATTCTGGCTTCATCCCTGGCAGCCATGCCGGTAACACGTATTGTGGGCATTATGTGGGCTGGCCCGATCATCAGCTTTGCCATTGGCTGGGTCTGCATTTTACGACCTGCCCTGCGCAATGCGCCGGCCTTGCCTCCCACTCCACAGTCACAGCGTGCGCGCACAGACTGGATCGGCGCTGTGCCCCTGGCCACGGCCATTGTGGGGGCCATTGGCGGAGAATGGATATGCGCTGCTCTCTGGCCAGAGCGCCCTATGGAATATGGCGTTATCGCCGCCCTGATATGTGCTTCAGCCGTGAGCCTGGGGCTGGCCAGGACGCAGTGGCAGGCTGTGCTGCGCGAGGCCAGGCGTGATAACACTATGACCTTGCTGGGAGTTATTGCGGCGGTGTTTATTTTTAAGGAAGTGTTGCATCAGGGTGATGTGGTGCAGGCCCTGGCCCAGACCATGAGCGGAGACAGGGCCTTGGTTGCATTGAGTGTGGGGCTGCCATTTCTGGTTGGCTTTGTATCTGGAATTACCATTGCCTTTGTGGGCGCAACCTTTCCCCTGCTTTTCGGGCTGGCCCAATCCATGAATGAGCCGCAGCTTATTCCGGCAATTTTAAGCCTGGGCCTGTACAGTGGGTATGCGGGAATCATGGCCTCGCCCATGCATATCTGCTACCTCATGACCTGCAAGTATTTTCACCAGGATCCAGGGCATATTCTGCCCCGCATTCTTGTTCCGGGGTTATTGCTTATTCCTGCAGGCCTGGTGTCGTATGTGCTGCTTCAGCCATAAGTCAGGTCTTATGGCTTTTGGCTGGCGTGTAAAATGCCTGCATGAACATCCGCAATAATCCGGGCAGAGAGAATTTCCATGGCCTGGCTCATGGCCTCAACCACGGCCGCAGGGTTTTTTTGGGCGCAGGGCTGACTATGCTGATATGTGCGCTGGAACAGTATCATGTCCGGGCTGGCTGAGGCGCGTACATCGACCAAGGTAATGGTCAACTCCAGAGTGGCCAGCCAATGTTCAGGGCTATCTTCTTCAAGCCATTGTTCCACCATGCCTTCAATCTCATGCGTGGCAGGAATCATTGAACTGGGCGGATTCACTGCGGTAAATAAACCACTGGCATGAAGGTCGCGGCGTATAAAGTCTGAGGCCAGAATCTGGGGCGTGGCTCGCCACTGGTGATAGGTGTATTCTTGTCGGACAAAGGATTGATCGCGGTAAATGAGTTTGGTTGTTCGGTATTCTGGCGCAGCGCCAAAACGAGCCACATGCAGTACAGCCTTGGCGCGAGGGCCTGTCAGGACCGGGCTTGGATATTCAAGAGTATATTGACGGACATCTGGCACGGGCTGTCTGACAGGAGTGCAGGCCGCAAGGGCAGCGCAGAGAAAAACAACAGCAAGGCAGAGATTCTGCCCCGGAAAGTACATTGTGCGCTGTGAAAACACAGACTGCGGCGTAACAGAAGATACATACATATTTTTACGATGCGTCAGCATGAAGGCTCCTTATTGTTCTATGGGCCGTGGGGGCTTGGGCGCAGAAAAAAGCAGTTGTGAGGGCTGGTCCCTGATGCCGATGATCAGGGCATTGAGATTTGCCGTGGTCTGCTCCAGATTATAGGTTGTGGCTGCCAGTTGTTCCTGTACATCTTTGAGGGTGATGTGCATCTGTGCCATGGTCGCCTGACTCTGGGTCATCATGGTGTCTGCTTTTACTGCCGCAGAAGCCAGGGCAGAGGCTGCGGTGTCCACATGGGGCCGGTTATCCTGAACCAGATTCTGGAGCTGTGCAGCCAGAGCGCCGATCTGGGCCAGATCATTGGAGGCTGTGGTCACCATATTGCGGGCAGCGACAATGGTCTGTTCGGTGTTGTGGGCGATAGACTCCAGACGTTTTGGATTCATGGCAGTATTTATGGTGGCCAGCAGTGCGCGGATATCGCTTGCAATGGCACCAATCTGCGCTGCTTCTACGCTTGCATTCAAGGCGCTGAAGGCGGCCATGGCCTGGTTGGAGATGCCCTCAAAATCAATGGAGCGAATTTTTACGGCTATTTCTTCAATTTCCCCAAAGAGTTTTTTGATGTTTGAGGGGCGTGAGACAATAACCGGATATGGCGGAGCAAAGGAAAGCTCTGGGGCAATGTTTTCCAGGCTCGACCTTGGCCTGTCTATTTCCACAAACATAGCGCCAGTAATGCCCACGCTGGCCAGCCGGGCCACAGACTCGGCAAACTTGTCATCAATAGACGGATTTTCAATAACAATAAGCACTTCAATAAGGCGATAATCCGGAGCAATACGTATGTCCTTGACCCGGCCCACGGGCACGCCGCGATACTTGACCGGAGAATCTATATTCAGCCCTTGTACTGATTCATCAAAATACGTCACATACAGTTCCCCCTGGCGTAAAAAGGAACTCATGCCCAGCCAGATAATAAGCAGGGTCGCCAGGAGCATACCAACAGTCATAAATAATCCAACAGTAAAGTGTATGCGAGCAGAAGCCATCAGCAATCTCGTTCTGGTTGGCGGTTAAAGAACTGACGCACAAAAGGGTGTGGGTCGTGATCTCGTAAAAAATGAGGATCGCCTTCAGCAATGATGGATTTGGTTGTTTTGTCGAGCATGATCACGCGGTGCGCAATGGCAAAAATAGAGGGCAACTCATGGGTGACAATGACAAACGTTGTGCTCAGAGTGCGGTTCAGGCGTATGATCAGCTCATCTAAGTCTGCGGAACTGATAGGGTCTAATCCGGCAGATGGTTCATCCAGAAATAAAATTTCCGGATTCAGGGCCAGGGCACGGGCAATGGCCGCACGCTTTTTCATGCCACCAGATAATTCTTCGGGCAAATGGTGTTCAAAGCCCTCCAGCCCGACCTGGCGTAGTTTAAGGCGCACCAGATCCATTCTGGCCTCAGGGCTGAGGGTGGTGTATTCTGACATGGGCAGGGCCACGTTTTCCGCCAGGGTCATGGAGGAAAAGAGCGCTCCACCCTGGTACATAACCCCGATGCGGGTTAAAATCTGCTTGTAGCTTATTGTATCATCCATATTTAACGCCAGGCCGGTAATGGCTATATTGCCTGCCCAGGGGCGGTAGAGGCCAATGAGGTGTTTAAGCAGCGTGGATTTGCCACATCCACTTCCGCCAAGGATGACAAAAATTTCTCCAGGCACAATATCAAAGCTGATATTTTCCAGGATGGTGCGCGAGCCAAAGCCCATGGTCAGGCCCCTGACAGTGATAACAGGCTGGGTCGGACTCATCGCCAGTACCTCAACACCACTGCCAGAATGGAGTCAGCAAGAATAATAAGAAAAATGCCGCTGACCACCGCAGATGTGGTGGCCTGGCCCACACTGGCTGCTCCGCCGCGCACCTGGTAGCCTTTGAAGCAGCCCACAGCGGCAATAAGCAGGGCAAAAAGAGCGCTTTTGAACATGCCCCACGCAATATCAAAAACAGTCAGCGTATTCATGGTTTGCACCATGTAGGAGTGGGTGGTCAGGTCAAGAGCGCTGATGCCAATGAGCAGGCCTCCGCCAATGGCAAAAAAATTAGAAAACAGGGCCAGAAACGGGACCACAAGAACAGAAGCAATAACCTTGGGCGCTACCAGAAATAACGTAGGATGAAAACCCATGGTGATTAAGGCATCAACTTCTTCAGACACCTTCATGGTGCCTATTTCTGCGGCAAAGGCTGATCCAGAACGGCCAGCCACCAGGATTGCGGTCATGATTGGTCCTAGTTCCCGAACCATGGCCAGGGCTACCAGAGAGGCCACATAGATATTAGCTCCAAATTGCTGGAGCTGCACCGCAGACATAAAGGCCATGATCAGGCCAAGTAAAAAGCTGATCAGGGCAACAATGGGCAAGGCATCTACGCCTACGCTTTGCATATAGCGAAGAGTATCTGACCAGCGAAGTTGGGTTGGATGACGAAAAATGGAGCAGATGGTTACAGTAAGTTCTCCCACAAAAGAGATATGCTGCATTGCCTGATCCATAACATAGAGTGTTTTTTCTCCAAAGCGGGCCAGCACATTGGGAGTGTCTGGTTTAGTCACGGCTGGAGTTATTGATTCGTCTAGGCGTAAAAAAGTGAAGAGTTCGCGTACATGATCTGGAATATCACGCAAGGTGAAAGTGCGCTTCTGAGCCTGGGCTGCACGCTCCAGGGCCAGGACAACCAGTGCGCCACAGTCATCCATGCGTGTTACCTGACCCAGGTCTGCCACCAGCCCGTTTGCTCCAATGGTCTGCAACTGAGAGGAAATGTGTGGCAGAATTGCGGGCGTGCTGTGCAAGGTAAATTCTCCATGCAAAGAAACCAGGGTCTGCTGTTCCTGGTGCGTAACCTGAAGGGCAGGGCGTGATGGGGCAGATGTCAGGTGTTTGTGCATCACATAAACCTATCCCAGGCCTGGCCTGAGGTCCAGTTGGAAGTTAGCGCAAAGATCTGCCTGGCCTATGCCGAAGCAAGCAGGTTTAGGCTTGAATCCTGCTGGTTCCTGTGCCACAATGTACGGCAGATCATTCAGGTTGACCTGAATATGCTATTTTTATTTTAAGGAAATACTGGTTACAGTAAAATACGGCAGTTGTCGTGAGCACGTGTTCCAGATC
>JAAYGZ010000446.1 GCA_012727515.1 Desulfovibrionales bacterium | reverse complement strand
GTCAAGAAGAATACATTTTTGATTGTACAGAGAGGTTGTTATGAAATGATATATTGTTCACGCAGCAGAATTTCCTGTGCTGCACAGCAGGGTTGTGCGTTGATTTTTACTTCCGAAGCACGTAGCAAGTTTGACTATATTTTACGAAAATAAGGAGCAAGCCATGACAAACCACCAACCAGCGTTTAAGGAAATTGCCCCGCGTTTGCGCGGATTGCGAGACGCCCTGGGCATAACTGTCGAAGAAATGGCCACAGAGCTGCAATGCACGCCTGCTGATGTGCAGTTGTATGAATCAGGAACCCAGGAAATTCCGGTCAGCTATCTTTTCAATGTTGCTCAGGTTTTCCAGGTTGATCTGACAGTGCTTATTTCCGGAAAAGAAGCGCACCTGCACACAGCCTCCCTGGTACGCAAAGGCAAGGGCATGAGCGTGGAACGGCGTAAGGATTACGACTATAAAAGTCTGGCCTATCGCTTTGTGGGACGCAAAATGGAGCCATTTATTGTTACTGTTCCGCCCAAATCCAAGGAGGCCCTGACTTTTACCGAGCATCCAGGCCAGGAATTTATTTATATGATTAAAGGGCGGCTTGAAATTACTCTGGGTTCAACAGCCCATGTTTTAGAGCCAGGAGACAGCCTGTATTTTACCTCGCGCACTCCTCACGCACTTCGCGGGCTGGATGACCAGCCAGCGGAATTTCTGGATGTCATTATTTAGGGAAACATTGATTGCAATGCTCTGTCTGCATGCACACGTACAGGCCCTGGTCCTGTGCTCCATGCTCTGACAATGCATTTGGTGTTTCCCTGGCTTGCTCAAATTTAATTCATCCAGTCATACTCAAAGATGTTGTCAGGAGAAAATATATGATCAACAAAGTGCGCCCCACATCGTATGAAGAATTTCAAAAAACCTTTGCCCTTGATATTCCACCCAGATACAATTTTGCGTTTGATATGGTGGATGCCACAGCCCAGTCTGATCCACAGCGCCTGGCCATGGTCCATGTGGATGACGCAGGCACACGCCGCGAATATGATTTTGAGTATTTTTCCACGCAGTCCAGCCGCCTGGCCAATGTTCTACGCTTGTCAGGCATTCAGCGCGGGGACAAGGTAATGATTATTCTGCACCGCCGGGTGGAGTTCTGGACTACCATGCTGGCTTTGCACAAACTTGGCGCTTTGGGTGTCCCGTCCCCTGCTTTGTTAACGCCCAAAGACATTACCTACCGTGTTAATTTTGCCAGCATTAAGGGAATTGTGTGCGATATTTCTGTGCGCGAGGCTGTTGCAGCGGCCCTGCCGGAATGCCCTTCCCTGACAGTGCGCGTCCTGGCTGGAACAGATGAACATGATACAACATGGCAGAGTTTTGATCAGGCAGTGGCTGATGCTTCGCCAGACTATCCACGTCCGGCAGATGCGCCTGGCGGTGACGATCCTGCAACCATTTTCTTTTCATCCGGCACAACAGGCCAGCCCAAGATGGTGCTGCATACATTTACCTATCCTTTTGGCCATGTAGTAACCGGTTCATACTGGCATGACCTGGAGCCAGGCAACCTGCATCTTACTGTGGCAGATACAGGCTGGGGCAAGGCCATCTGGGGTAAATTTTACGGGCAATGGATGGCCGGGGCTGTTGTTTTTGTCTGGGATTACCGGGGCAAGTTTGAGCCAGCCAAGCTCTTGCAGGTTGTTGCAGAGCACAAGGTCACGAATTTTTGCGCTCCGCCCACCATTTATCGATTTTTAATTCGTGAAGATCTGCGCGCCTATGATCTGTCTGCCCTGCGTCACTGCACCACAGCCGGAGAACTGCTCAATGACAGTGTGTTTGAGGCCTGGGTCGAAAAACTTGGTATGCCCATTTATGAAGGCTATGGACAAACAGAAACAACGCTGCAAATTGCCACTTTTCCCTTTATGAAACCCAAGGCAGGCTCCATTGGCAAGCCCTGTCCGGGTTGGGATGTTGTGCTGCTGGATGAACACAATGAGCCATGCCCGCCTGGCGTGGAAGGTGAAATCTGTGTGCGCATTGATCCCAGATCTCCTGTTGGTCTGTTTTCCTGCTATCTCCAGGACGATGAAAAAACTGCCTGCGTTAAAACACAAGGATATTACCATACTGGCGACAAAGCCTGGATGGATGAAGATGGGTATTTCTGGTTTCTTGGCCGCGTTGATGATCTGATTAAAAGCTCTGGCTACAGAATTGGGCCTTTTGAAGTGGAAAGCGCCCTGATTACCCACCCAGCCGTGGTTGAAGCCGCTGTAACTGGCGTGCCGGACCCAGATCGTGGTCAGGTGGTAAAAGCCACCGTGACTCTGGCTGCTGGCTACAGTCCGTCAATGGAATTGACCAAAGAGCTGCAAAATCATGTTAAAAAAAGTACTGCGCCCTATAAATATCCACGTATTGTTGAATACGTGCAGGAACTGCCCAAAACCATCAGCGGAAAAATCAAACGCGCGGAAATCCGCAACCGTGACAGTGCTCAGAGCTAGACTATTTGCTATGGTACAAACATGGGGCTGGGTATTTCAGCCCCATGTCCAAGAGCCAGATTGCTGTTCTCTGTTTTTTCATTGTCTTCCCAACCAACTTGCACACGCGGGCTGCCACTCATGATTTTGACCAGGAGCCTCTATGCTGGCCATGTATGAACGCATCACCTTTATTTTCGACCCACTGCATGATTTCTGGGAAAATGATCGCACCCAGCGACGTGTAGGTGTTGCCCTGGTTGTTGTTTTTTTGGCTGGCTTGTTGACCATTGAGTTGAAGCGGCGCGGACTCATGCCCTCTCCGCTCTATGCTCTCACGCCCTCAAATCATTTTTATGCCGTGAACCTGGCCTTTACCCTGGTCCTGATTTTAGAAGTAATCAGCCTGATTTTTACGTTGCCCTGTTCCTTTTCCCGCTCTGTGGGCAAGCAATTTGAAATCCTGGCCCTGATTCTGCTGCGTGACTCGTTCAAAGAACTAAGCGTGTTTCCCGAACCAATCACTGTGGCCGGCAATCTTGAGCCAGTGATGCTTATTGTGGGCTATGCCTTTGGTTCCTTACTTATTTTTGCCCTGCTCGGCGTATATTATCGACTCCAGCCCTCACGCAAACAAGAAATGGCCTTGCCCCATGATCTGTATCATTTTGTGGCCGCCAAAAAAGGCATCGCCCTTATTATTCTTGGCACATTTATTGTCATGGGCCTGACAGCCTTTGTGCAGACAGTGCTGGGCCTGCCCCATGTGGATTTTTTTCCGGTTTTTTACACGTTACTTATTTTTACGGACATCCTGATGGTTCTGGTGGCCCAGTGCTTTCAGCCCTCGTTTCATGCCGTGTATCGCAATTCCGGCTATGTGGTATCCACCCTGCTCATCCGGCTGGCCCTGTCTGCTCCAGGCTATTACGCAATAGCCCTGGGCATTGTCGCTGTATTGTTTGCCATTTTCCTTACTCTGGCCTGTACGCAAATTTTTCAGCCCAAATCTAAAAACAGGTAAAAATTTATGCCTGCTACGCTACACCCCACAATTATCGGCACCGTGCGTTCACCGTTACGCACCCGGGAGGAATGTCCCAAATCTGGCGTTGTTTCTTTGCCGCCAGTGTGGATTGATCTGCACCAGAAATTTGAACCCGCAGCCACAGATATACAAATTGGTGACGCTATTCTTGTTTTCACCTGGTTGCACCAAGGAGATCAAAACACCTTGCGCTGTTACCCCAAGGGAAATCGCAACCTGCCCCAGCGCGGTGTTTTTTCTACCCGCTCTCCGGATCGTCCCACCCCTATCGGGCTGCACAGAGTGACTGTTCTGGACCGCAAAGGACCAAGCCTTTTGGTCCATCCGCTGGAAGTTATTGATGATACGCCTGTTGTGGATATAAAACCAGACAATACTCCTCAAAATATGGCGAATAGTTTTTCAGCTCTGGTCCATCCAGACCTGGGCCAGGCCATTCTTGCTGCTGGACGCGATGGCTGGTCACGGGGCCTTTTTGCCGGGTTTAACGGCAATATCAGTGCGCGTCATGGATCACGGATACTTATTACAGCCACCGGCAGTGCCAAAGGACATTTACGGCCCCAGGACATAGCCGTGGTGGAGCTGCATACAGGCCAGGCTCTTTCTGGTGGCACGGCATCATCTGAGCTTGCAGTTCATCTGGAGGTCTATCAGAATCAGCCAGCAGCCCAGGCCATAGTGCATACGCACCCGCCACGGCTCAGTGCCCTGGCCATCCAGCGCGGGGTTACGGCCCTGGCAGAACTGCCTCTTTTTGAAGGTCAGGTTTTTGCACAGAAACTCACCTTAGTGCCAGCCCTGCCTCCTGGCAGCAGCGCCCTGGGCCAGGCAGTGGGTGTGGCTGCGCAGACATACCCGGCTGTTTATATGGAGCAGCACGGGCTTATTTGCTGGGGAGAAACCCTGATTCAGGCCCTGGCCCTGTCTGAAGAACTGGAAAGCCTGGCAAACATTGCTTTGAATCTGAAATAAATGGCTGCTCCTGCTCAGGTATTTTGCCTGCCAGGCTGGGCTATGAATACCAAGGAACGCTGATTACATCGAAACACGACATTGCAACCGCGAGAAATCGAAAGGGAAAGCGCTGCGCGAATCCAGAATCCTTGACGTATCAGCCATAGATTGCTGCGTCGCTACGCTCTACCCACAAGACATAAATTCGCAAAACCCTCTGCACTGGCATGACAGAAACAAAGGTATATCACTATAACCCACTAACATTTTTTCAAAGTACACTCTATGATTACCATTCATTCTTGTCCCAAGGGCTATGTCACGGATCTGGATAAATCCTGTTCCCCGGAAGAAACAGTGGCCCGTGTCCGCCGCGCCCTGGAATCCTCCGGCCTGGAAATTCTGGCGCAGAACACGCGCATTGACACAGGCAGGCTGGATATTCCTGTTTTTATGTCTGTGTGCGGCAAGGATGCCACAGCCATCATGCCCACGCGCAAGCAAATGGGCAAAGGGGCATCTCCTGCCCAGGCCGAAGCCTCGGCCCTGATGGAGCTGGTTGAGCGTTTCGGCTTTTTTCATTTTTGGGAGCAGGACATGCCTGTACTGACCTGGTCCCAGGCAGAACAGGTTTTTGGAGAGCGGCTCTTGCCCGTGTCCCATATCCTGCATTCTGTGGCTGACCCTGTTGCAGATGCTGCTGCACGGCAGATTCTTGATCTGGTGGCCTGGCGCTTTGCCCCTGTTTTTGATGTTGGGGCAGGGCAGGAATACATGGCTCCTGTGGATTGGTTCAAGAAACTCAATGAATTTAACGGTTCATCTGCGGGCAATACAGCAGAAGAGTCTATTTTGCAGGGCGTGTGCGAACTTATTGAACGTCATGTGTGCGCGTGCATTGATCGCCAGCGCCCCCAGACCCCAAGCATTGATCCTGCCTCGTTTACTGACCCGGTTTTAGTGGATTTATACGCAAAGTTCACCAAAGCCGGGGTGCAGATCTGGCTCAAGGACTTTAGTTGTGGTTTTCCTGTGCCCACAGTGGCAGCTCTGGCCATGGACCCCAGCACCTTTCCCCAGCGCAGTGAACTTGTTTTTACTGCTGGCACTGCCACGTCCCCGCAAAAAGCTGCAATCCGTGCCCTGACAGAAATTGCCCAGTTAGGTGGAGATTTTGAATCTGCCAGCAACTATGAAGCATCGGGCCTGCCCAAATTCACCCATCCTGACCAGTTTAGCTGGCTGACCACTGGCCCGGTGGTATCCATAGACAGCCTGCCTGATGGGTCAGGAGATGATATTGGCACGGAATTGCTGAACCTGTGCGCCGGGTTGAAGCAGCAGGGATTTACGGTCTTTTCCGTGGATACCACGGTTGCGCACCTTGGTGTGCCAAGCAATTATTCTTTTGTGCCTGGCTTTGATTTTCGTGAACGCACGCCCCTGGCTTCTCTTGGACTTTTTGTGGGCCGGATGCTGGCTGAAGAGGCAGACCCGGACCAGGCAGAGGCCGGGCTTGCTCTTTTGGCAACACTTCAGCCCAAGGCCCATTATCTGTCTTTTTTCCAGGGCCTGCTGGCTCTGCGCACAGGCGAGATTGAGCAGGCTGCTGCACATTTTGCCCAGGCTGAACCACATCAGCCTGACCCTGAAGACCAGGCCCTTGCTGCTTTTTATCAGGCCTATGCCTTGTCACAGCAAGGGCAGTGGGCTGCGTGCATTCCGCATCTGGACCGGGCCATTGCCTTGTGCTCTGAGGTAAAGGAATACTTTAATTTACGCGGGGTGGCCTATTTTAAGCAGCAGCACTATGTTCAGGCCGCAGCCAATTTTGAGCTGGCCCTGCGTCTGGACAGCGGATCAGCCATGGACCTGGCCAATCTTGGGCTGTGTCATAAATTTCTGGGCCATACAGCCCAGGCCAGGGAATTCTTAACCCAGGCCCTGCGCCTGGACCCTGGGCTTGAATTTGCCCGTACCCATCTTAACGAGTGTAACGCCTGAAGGAGATAATTATGGATATCAGCAAACGCATTGCAGAACTGAAAAAAGAGCCTGGGTTTACAGAGCATGTTGGCATGGTGCTGGTGCACAACGGCGTTGTCCGGGCCTGGTCCCGCGCAGATGGATCAACAGTAGGGCGCATTGTCGTCACCGTTGATCAGGACAAGGCCGAGGCAATTCGCCAGGAAATTGAAGCCAGACCTGGTATTTTCCGGGCTGTGGTTGAGGCCAGAAGCGGAGAGTACATGCCTGGCGATGATCTGCTTTTTCTGATCGTTGCCGGAGACATACGCGAAAATGTCAAGCCAGCCCTGGCTGACCTTCTTGACCGCGTTAAGGCAGAAGCCGTGAGCAAACAGGAACTCTCTGCATAAGGTGAGGGCTAGAGCGTATGAAGTCAGTATGTCGTGCCTGTGTGCTCTGCATTGTCGTGATGTTTGCAGCCAACATCGGATACGCTGCAAGCGGAGTGCCCACCGGGGGAACCTCTTTTGATTATGCCTGGCTCAAAGGCCGGGCCAAGGCCCTGTCCCAGACTCCATTTGTTAACCATGAAGGGGAGTTGCCTCCGGTTGTACAAAATCTGACCTGGGATCAGTACATGCAGGTGGCCTTTCGCAGCGACCACGCCCTGTGGAAAGCAGATGCCACGCTTTTCAGGGCAGAGTTGTTTCACCTTGGCCTGTTTTTCAAAACTCCTGTAACCATCTATGAGCTTGAGGATGGAAAAGCCAAGGAAATAGCCTATAGTTCCGATCTGTTCACCTATGGTGCGTCAGGGCTGGGCCAGGCACATTTACCCAGAAACCTGGGTTTTGCCGGATTTCGCCTGCGCTATCATACAGACTGGGCCCGCGATCTGGTGGCTTTTTTAGGGGCCAGTTATTTTCGGGCTGTGGGCGGGGAAATGCAGTATGGTTTGTCAGCCCGTGGCCTGGCTGTGGATACGGCCCTGCCCAGAAATGAAGAGTTCCCGCTTTTTACGCAGTTCTGGCTGGAAAAACCCACGTCTGGCCTGGATGTGTGCACTGTGTATGCACTT
>JAAYGZ010000445.1 GCA_012727515.1 Desulfovibrionales bacterium | reverse complement strand
GTTCACGGCGACGTCAGAGCAGGTAAAACCATTGTTGGGAAAGGTCAGAATGTCCCCATTGTCTGGTTCAAAGATATTGATGATGCCCACGTCCACGGTTTTGCCTGCGACCAGGGTCACATGCATGACCACTGCTTCCTGGTCTGACATTTGGCCGGTTTGTCCATTACATATTTTGGGAGTTTGTACGCCTAAATTGTCTGGATGAACCCCAGAGATCCAGCCAACCAGGGGCTGGCTGGCAAAATTTGCATAGTTTGGCCCATTAAGCGCAAAGGATGCATGAAGAGCACTGCCGCCAGGGATGATAATAAAGCTGAAGCCTTTTTCTCCAGCATCATTATACACATTAGGCAGAGTATCCTGGGAATATATCTTGATTTCAATGTGCTGAACAATATCGCTGATATCACTGACAAAAATTTTGCCTTGGGGCGTGAGGCCGCATTGTTGTGTGGTAATAAAAAAAGGACTGGTTCCGCCAACCCAGTTGCCCGTGGGCAGTTGAGCGAGCAGGGCTTCTTCGCCAGCCAAAAGGAGAGTCCTGCCTGCTGCAATATGCTGTTCAACCTCAGCAATGGAGAGAATATCCTGTAACATAAGCGCTCCTATCCAAAAATTGTGTGCAGATCAGCCTGGGCAGAGGGGCTTGATTCATTTTTGGAATAAATAAAGTGCAGTTGATCTATAGCCTCTTTGATTGCCTCGGTAGAAGGCTCTGGCCCCAGGCTGTGGATCATGCGCCCAAGTAAAATTTTTGCTGCCAGAAATTTAAGCTCGTAGGCTTTGCGCCCAGTGACAATGTCAGCCCATTGCTTCTGGGTTTTTGAAGGAACGTTCATGAACATCTGCCTCCTGAAATCAGAAAGTTAAAGCTGGCCTATTCCTTAGCCAGTGCGCAGCGCAGATCAGTAGGACATAGTGCATTCCGCATATCCTATATACATATCATTTGCCAAGTCTGAGAATCAATCTATACACATTTTTTTGTTTTTGAAAGGATAGTCTTTGTAATTGAATATAGTATAAGTAGTTATCAGTAGGGCAATTCTATTATCTTTTAAGAGCAGTCACACGCAGAGCCTATGACTGTGGCTTTATGACTGCTTCCTCTCGCATGACGTATATTGATCGTAGAGAATAAATGCCTTACTTTGCGGATCAGGAGTTGGTACAAATTTTGGCTGTCAGGCCTGCGCGGAGAATGGTGCGCGAGCAACACTACAAGTGGCCGGCGGGTGTTGACCGTGTGACTATCAAGCGCTGTGCAGCGCAAACGGAGGCAATATGCATAGCCAGAGCGATCCACGAGTCCTTTTTGCCGCTGAACGAACGCTTTTTTCCTGGACCAGAACAGGCATTTCTCTCATGGCCTTTGGTTTTGTGGTAGAACGTTTTGGCCTGTATATGCAGCTTCTCGGCGTTCAGGGAGTGCTTGGCGTACAGCGACATCTGTCATTTATTGGCGGACTTGGATTTATTATTCTTGGAGCTGGTGTTGAAATTTATTCAGTCCTGCAACACAGACATTTTCTGACCACTCTGGAGGACATGGACATTCCCAGTGGCTACAATACCAAAGCAGCCATGATTATTAACGCGGTTGTAGGCTGTATGGGCTTGCTGCTCTGTGGCTATCTGGTGCTGGGTCTTGTTGTATAGTCTTACACCAGGCGTCGTAAGCCCCGGCCAGCTATCCAGCGCTCCAGCCAGAAGATCAGCACCGCAGCCCAGACCAGGCCAAACCCCACGCTTTGGTCTGAGGTAAAGGGTTCTTTATACACGCAAACACCAATAAGAAACTGGATAGTGGGGGCTACATATTGCAGCATGCCAATCATGGACAGCGGTACGCGGTGCGTGGCTGCTGCAAACATGACCAGGGGCAGGGTGGTGACAATACCCGCGCCCATGAGCAGAAGATCTGAGCGCAGTGAGGTGTGCAGAAATGCGCCTGCTCCTGTGTATTCATTCCAGACAAGCCAGCCAAGGGCCATAGGTACAAGCAGGGCCGTTTCAAGGGTCAGGCCTTCAAATGCACCCAGAGGAGCTTTTTTCTTGGCCATTCCATAGAGACTAAATGTTATTGCCAGGCTCAGGGCAATCCAGGGCAGGTGCCCATAGCTGACTGTCAGGTAGAGCACCCCTGAGCAGGCCAGAAAAAGCGGTATCCATTGCAGGCGGCGCAGGCGTTCCTTAAAGAAAAATATGCCAAGAAAAACAGAGAGCAGCGGGGTGATAAAATAACCCAGGCTGGCCTCAACAATATATCCTGCATTCACGCTCCAGACATAAATAAACCAGTTCACGCCCACGAGCGCGGCGGCCCAGAAATAAATCCGCCAGATAGCAGGGCTCAGGGTGCGCCACAATGCGCCAAGGCGTTTGCTGGCCAGTAAAAACAGGCCCAGAGCAGCAAAAGACCATACAATGCGATGGCTTAAAAGCTCAGGAGCTGGCACATGACTGAGCAGCTTCCAATACACAGGCAACAGTCCCCAGCAGATATAGGCCCCCAGGGCGGCAAGAATTCCAGGATTCATATAGATATTCCGATTTGTGTAGGCGTTGTCTAAGGTCAATGAGGAGTAATCTGAATCAGGGCCAGGAAATATGCGCTGGCCCAAGCTGGCGCATCTGGGTGCGAATCCAGCGCGATCTGCTTTGAACATAGTGCGATGGATAAAGGGCAGAGAGCGTGCGTGGATCAGGCAATACTGCAGCCAGAGTTGCTGCTTCATCACGGGTCAGCCTGCTGGCAGGTTTGCCAAAAAAACAAAGCGCCGCTGCTTCCACGCCATAGATTCCATCTCCAAATTCAGCAATGTTCAGATATACTTCTAAAATTCGTTTTTTGGGCCAGAGTAGCTCCAGGCCCACGGTAAGTATGGCCTCCAATCCTTTACGCACATAGCTTTTGTCTGGCCATAAAAAGAGATTTTTTGCCACTTGCTGCGTAATAGTGCTTGCCCCCCGGACTCTCTTTGTGCGTGCATTATCACGCATGGCCCGTGTTATTGCCGCGAAATCAAAACCCCGGTGGTGCGGAAAATTCTGGTCTTCAGCCGCGACCACGGCCAGGGCCATGTGAGCCGGGATATTTTTTCCTGAGGTCCATTGATAGCGTATGGCTGGGCCAGGTGCGTTATGCGTGGTCTGTTCAAACTGCCGGATAAGCATAAACGCGCTGGTTGGAGGTGGCACAACCCGCAGGCACAGCAGAATCAGCGCGGTTATAATGACCAGACCTGCGCAACAGCGAAACAGGGCCGTTATGGCCGTGTTACAATACATGAGGAGGAAGCGCTGCGCAGGTCTGGTGCACGTACACGAACAGATGGAGTCTTATTTGGTCATGCGGCCAAGAAAAAAGGCGATAAAGGCAGTAAAAACAAGCAGCCCCACTACATAATCAGTGCTTAGTGCTGCTTGCAGGGTATCAACAATGGTTAAAAACGTATCTTTGACAGGATAACTCGCTTCCATAGCGACCTCTTTAACAGTCTGGAATACAGGAAAACACGGCCCGTGAGGATGTCACAGGCCAGTGAGTATGACATTAGCTGATAGGGTAGATAGCGTCGCGAACCCAGAATTCCAGCTGATATTTTGCGCTTAGTTCGTGCTTGAGTTCGTTGAGAATAGATTTGTCCATATCCATAATGCGGATAAAAACCTTCCGATGTCCGGATTCAACCTGATCATAGGACGTCAGCACAGAAATAACCCGCGCCTTGTAGGCCCGCAGGCTATCCAGCACTTCTTTGAGGGTGCCGCGTTCATCAGGCAGATGCAGGCCAAACTGTACGCCGCCGTGGTACACGCCAGTGATGCTGAGCAGCACACGGTACACTTCATTCTGGGTCATGATACCAACCAATGCACCTTGCTCATTGACCACGGGCAGACCGGAAATTTTTTTGTCATGCATGATGGCTGCACAGCGAACCACTGTGTCAGTATCTTTGATGGTCATGGGATTTGAGGTCATGATATTTTTGACTTTGATCTCTGAGAGCAGGTAATACAACTCGTGTACGTCCAGGGTGGTTGCCTTGGAAGGAGAGGCTTCCTTGACATCGCGATCACTCAGAATACCGATGATTTTGCCCTTGTCATCCACTACAGGCAGACGACGAATATCCTTTTCTTTCATCAATTTTGCCGCACGCATCATGGATGCTTCCGGGTCTATGGTAATCACATCCTTGGTCATCCAGTCCTTGATAATCATGTTCTGTCTCCTTACAGGCCGTGTTTGTCACAATGGTACGTAGGCGGAACGCATATTTCATCGTACATGTGTGGCCGATTTATCCCCTTTTGCTCATTTCGTCAAAGTGTTGGCCTTGCTTGTCAGGTATGCGCATTGATAGATATCGGGCCGACAATGAGCCAAAGCAGGGATGGCTGCACGGTGTTCGGCAATTTGTCGCGTATCTATGTGTGTCACCAAAAGTTCTTCTTTTGTGGTGCGTGAATGCTGGGTGCTTCCGTCTGGGGCAGCGCACAAAGACGCGCCAGCAAAGGCAAAAGGCAGAGAGCCCGTGCGGTTTGCTCCCAGCACAAAATACTGATTTTCAATGGCTCTGGCCTGCACCAGGGTCTGCCAGACATGGGCACGAGCAGCAGGCCAGGCAGCAGCCACCAGCATGACCTCGCAGCCTTTATGAGCATAGAGACGAAAAAGTTCCGGAAAGCGCAGATCATAGCACAGGGCCAGGCCAAAACAGATCCCTTGATGAAAGAACATAACAGGCTCATGGCCGGCCCGGAACACTGCACTTTCGTCCACAGTCTGGGTGCAGAACAGATGGATTTTACGGTATGTGGCCAGGATGTTGCCATGCGGCCCCCAGGCAATGAGCGCGTTGGTCAGGCCAGCCTGTTCGGCTGCGCACACGCCGCAGACCAGGCAGATTTTGTGTTGAGCAGCCAGCGCAGCCAGTGTTTTCTGCGTGTGCGGCCAGACTGTATGGCCCTGGGCTGCACTATCTGAGAGATCATAGCCCAGATCAGCCAGTTCAGGAAAAAGCACCAGACCACAGCCAGCATCAGCTGCCCGGGCCACAAATTCAGCCATACGTTTCAGGTTTATGGAGACATCACCAGGAACAGCATTGCATTGCACAAGACCTACGCGCATACTATACCTCAACACGATACCAGAGATATGGAGAGAAACAATGGAACAGACAGAAACGCACAGTGTTTTTTTAGGCTATATATTATGGTTGTTCGGGTTTACCGGTGCACATCGTTTTTATTATGGTCGCCCCATTTCCGGGACTATTTATTTTTTAACCCTGGGCCTTATTTTTGTGGGCTGGATTGTAGATATTTTTCTCATTCCATCCATGGAACGCACTGCTGCACTGCGCTTTCGCAAAGGACGGGTTGATTATTCCCTGGCCTGGATTTTTCTGACTTTTGGGGGCATTTTCGGCATCCATCGCATGTACATGGGCAAATGGTTTACCGGCATCCTGTATCTGTTCACCGGCGGACTTTTTCTTGTCGGCTATATCTACGACCTGTGGACCTTAAACGACCAGATCACCCTGATCAATGCTCAGGACCTGGATTATGACGAGTAAACAGGCCCTGCTGCGCGGTTTTTCACAATAATGTATTTTGTTTACTTAAGGAAATGCTGATTAATCCTGTCATTACGAGTTTATGACCTATGGGTAGAGCGTATCGATGCGGCAATCTATCCTGCTGATACGTCAAAGATTCTGGATCAGCACAGCGCTTCCCGCTTCGATTCCTTGCGTTCGCAAATGACTTGTTTTGATTTAATCAGCGCTTCCTTAAATCTCAAAGAGCATTTCCAGGTCTGAGCGGGTCAGGCTCTTCCAGGCAGACTGGCCGGGGATAATGGAATCAGCAATGCCTTTTTTAGATTCCTGGAGCTTGAGTATTTTTTCTTCCACGGTGTTTTCACAAATCATTTTGTAGGCAAAGACCTGTCTGGTCTGGCCGATACGGTGGGTACGG
>JAAYGZ010000444.1 GCA_012727515.1 Desulfovibrionales bacterium | reverse complement strand
TCATTGTTGTGCGCTGCGTCTTTATAGACACGGCGCACATTCCAGGGCGTCGCTGATCAAACCGAAACACGTCATTGCGACCGCGAGGGATCGAAGCGGGAAGCAATCTTGTCCATGTGTCTGAGACTGTCTTTGTGCTACTCTGCCAAGGCGGGGGAGATTGCCGCGTCCTGCCGCTCTCCGTTCGCAGTCCTCGCAATGACAAACTCAATCTCTATCCCTTTCCTTGTGTTGAGTGTACGTCCACACACAACTGAAGCAAGCATAGGGTGACAGGATTAATCAGCATCTTCGCAGATCCTTCCCAAATTATGCAACTACGGAAGCGGAGCTATTTTCCAGATATTCTGCGCATATTCCATGACAGACCTGTCACTGGAAAACATGCCCATCTTGGCAGTGTTTAAAATAGACATCCGCGTCCAGGCAGCCTGATCCTGATACATAAGATCCACTTCAAGCTGCTTGGCAATATACGAAGCATAGTCTGCCAAAACCATGTAATAATCCCCATGAACAAGCAGCGCATCAATAATGGGCCGAAACAGATCCGGCTGTTCTGGCGAAAAATAGCCCGTCGCAATCATATCCAGAGCATGTTTAAGTTCTAAGGAATCATCATAAATGGCTGCTGGCATGTACCCTGAAGCGCGTAACTTTAAGACCTCATCTTCAGTCAGGCCAAAGAGAAAAAAGTTCTCTGCGCCAACCATTTCCCGAATTTCCACATTGGCCCCATCCAGCGTACCAATGGTCAGGGCCCCGTTTATGGCAAATTTCATATTGCCTGTGCCTGACGCCTCCATGCCTGCTGTGGAAATCTGTTCTGAAAGCTCTGTGGCCGGAATAATTTTTTCAGCCTGGGACACACAATAATTAGGTAAAAAAAGAACTTTAAGCTGATTATTTACGGCTGAATCAGCATTAACGATCTGGGCCACGGAATTGATCAGTTTAATGATTAATTTGGCCTGAAAATATCCTGGCGCGGCCTTGCCGGCAAAAAATACCGTGCGCTGAGTGATCGTGCTCGCAGGGTTGCGCCGGATTCGGTTGTAAAGCGTGACCACGTGCAGAACATTTAAAAGCTGGCGCTTATACTCGTGAATGCGTTTGATCTGCACATCAAAGAGCGTACTCGGATTAACTCCCACCCCAAGTTTGCGCAGCACATAGCGGGCTAAAAGTTTTTTATTCAGCCGTTTTACTTCCTGCCAATGCTGCTGAAAACCAGCGTCATCTGCAAAGGCAGCCAGGCCTTGCAACTGCTCCAGATCTGTCACCCATTTTGGTCCAATGGCCGAGGTAATGAGATCTGACAGGGCCGGATTACACTGATAGAGCCAGCGTCGAGGAGTTACTCCATTGGTTACATTGGTAAATTTGCCCGGATAAAAGGCATGAAATTCCGGAAACAGCCGTGTTTTCAGAATTTGTGAATGCAGCGCAGCCACGCCATTGACTGTGTGACTACCCACCACGGCCAGGTGTGCCATGCGCACCTGCTTGTCATGGCCTTCAGCAATAATGGATAAGCGGCGCACCAGTTCATTCTGGCGCGGATAGCGCTCACGCACTTCGTCCAGAAAACGATGATTGATTTCAAAAATAATCTGCATGTGTCGAGGCAGCATACGCCCCACCAGAT
>JAAYGZ010000443.1 GCA_012727515.1 Desulfovibrionales bacterium | reverse complement strand
GCGCGATACAAACATCACTTCCTGGCCAGAACATCGCCGGGCCAGGTTTATAGGCCGGGTCTTTCAGGATCCGCTCAAAGGCACATTTGGCGGAGGAACCATTGTGCAAAACCTGTCCCTGGCCAGCAAACGAGGTCAAAGACGGGGCTTGAGGCGCGGAGTGCGCACCGAGGATCTGCCCTGGTTTCGTGAACAGATTGCAGTGCTGGGATTAGGGCTGGAGGATAGATTGTACGACCGCGCAGGCCTGCTTTCTGGCGGACAGCGCCAGGCCCTGACCATGATCATGGCCACCATGGTTCGCCCGGAACTTTTACTGCTTGATGAACATACTGCGGCCCTTGACCCCAAAACAGCAGCACAAATTCTGGACGTGACGCGCAGCCTGGTCAGCACGCATGGCCTGACCACTCTTATGGTCACGCACAATATGCAGCAGGCCCTGGACCTGGGCAATCGTCTGATCATGATGCACCGAGGTACAATAATTCTTGATGTCAGGGATGAGGAAAAAAAAGCCCTGACAGTGGATGCCTTGCTGCACCGCTTTCACTGCCAGGGTGACATAGAACTATCTGATCGTATGCTGCTTGGGACGCGCTAACTCAGAATGCGCCGACCTCAATGCTTAAAATGTATAATCCACTACCCGGCGTTCAGCCACAACACCAGACACAAACTGCACGCATTTCTGATGTTCCGGATGCACCTGATAGCTTTGCAGGTCTTCAGGCGAATCAAATTCTGTGTACAGAACCACATCTACTTCAGGGCTGGACGCAAAAACAGAGGTGCTGACCACCAATTTGCGCAAAAAAGAAATAGCTGCTGGCAGCGCTTCAAGCATAGCTTTCATGGTTGCCGCGTTTTCTGCGGCAGATTTTCCTGCTGCACTGTCTTGTAGTTTCCACATAACAATATGTCCGACCATACGTCCTCCTTTATGATTTATGATGTCCAATACTCTAAACACGTGGCTCGGTTAGCCTGCATCCACGCATGCACAGCCTCAGGAACCAGACCTCGGATATCAAAACCCTGAACAAATTTTGCACGCACCAGGCTTGCACTGATATCCAGGCGTGGCATGGTCAGCAATGCAATGCGCCCACCCCCCGGAATCTGAAGAACCTGCGACGCACATTCTTTGGCTCCCCAGTGCTGATGCGCAAATGCCCGTGATTGCGCCTCGTCAACTCCGGCCCGCTCAACAACGATCATATCAGTGATGAGGGGCAACTCCAGACCGCGATGCCAGGCCGGCAGGGTGAGAAAATCCGTACTGCCCACAATAAAAACAAAATGCTCCTGCGGACAGGCCTGGCGCACGCGAACCAGAGTTTCATACGAATACGAAGGCCCATCCACCTCATCTTCCAGAGCGCTCACAGCATAGCCAGGGTGAGTGGCAATCATGGCTTCCGCAAGGACAAGGCGCAAAGCAAAGGGCAGCATGCTCCGGCCTGCTTTGTGCGGAGGCACGGCAACAGGATAAAAATCAACCCGCGCCAGACCAGCCTGTTCCCGCGCCTCAATGGCCATGCGCCAATGGGCATGGTGAGGCGGATTAAATGAACCGCCAAAAATGCCTGTGGCTCCGGCAAACCAGCCCAGACCGCTATCCACGCACCTGCCCTTCCCCAAAAACAATAAATTTCTGGCTGGTCAGTTCCTGGATTCCCATGGGGCCATAGGCATGGATTTTTGATGTGCTGATGCCGATTTCTGCGCCAAGCCCCAATTCTCCACCATCATTAAAACGGGTTGAGGCATTGATCAGGACGCATGAGGCATCCACTGTGCGTAAAAAGCGCATGGCCCGTGCATGCGATGCGGTCAGAATGGACTCAGTATGATTGGAACCATAGCGGGCAATGTGCTCCTCTGCCTCGGTCTGGGAATCCACAACGCGGACAGCCAGATCCAGGGATAAAAATTCACAGCCAAAATCTGTATCCTGGGCTGGCTGGGCTGCAGAGCCAAGCAGGGGAAGCGCCCGCGAACAGGCATGAAAACGCACTCCTGCCGGAGCCAGGTGCGCCGCCACACGAGGCAGAAACAAATCTGCAACGCGGGCATGAACAAGCAGGCATTCCAGGGCGTTACATGCTGCCGGGCGCTGCACCTTGGCGTTGTGCAGCAGGGGCAGGGCTGCATCCAGATCAGCATCATCATGCACATATATATGGCATACGCCCTTGTAATGCTTGAGCACCGGCATGGTTGCATCACGCACCACAGCGCGGATCAAGCCTTCTCCGCCACGCGGAATAACCACATCAATAAGATCGTCCAGGGCCAGCAGATGTGTCACAGCAGCCCGGTCTGTGGTGGGCACAAGCTGCACAGAACCAGCAGGAAGCCCGGCCTGGTCCAGGGCTTTCTGCAACAGCCCGCTTAACATAATGTTGGACTGCACAGCCTCGGAACCACCGCGCAGCACAACGCTGTTGCCTGCCTTGAGGCACAAAATAGCTGCATCAATGGTTACATTGGGACGAGACTCATAAATAATGGCAATCACGCCAAGAGGAATACGCATCCGCCCTACCCACAGGCCATTGGGGCGGCGAACCATGGAATCCACTTCGCCTACCGGGTCTGGCAAAGAGGCCACATGAGTGCAGGCAACAGCCATGGACTCCAGCACTGCCGTGGTAATGCGCAGACGGTCTATGCG
>JAAYGZ010000442.1 GCA_012727515.1 Desulfovibrionales bacterium | reverse complement strand
TTTTTTGTTGAGTCAAAGCACATAAAAAACCGGTTCAAGGCCCTTTGGCCCGGAACCGGTCGTGTATCTGTCAAATGGCAAACTGACAAGTCAGGGAAATGCTGATTAATTCAGTTCATTGCAAGCGACCAATGGAAACGCGGACCTATACCCTCAAGGAGTACTTGCCAGGATAAATTAAAGAAACCAACAACAGACCGCCCTGGATGCGCCCTAAAAGGATCGGTAATTGAGAATGAAAAATTATCAATTCTTAACTATCCACTCTCACTCAACTATTAACTATCCACCACCATCCATCAGCTATCCACCATCAGCCATCGTCCATCTGGACTGACAAGCGGTAATTTTGTCCGGGTCAGTGGTCAGTCGTTGAGCGTTTCGTTTTCCATTCACCGTTCCCCGCGCCAATAGTCTGAACCATTCCCCATTGACCGGGAAAAGGCTGTACATTTGTTTTGCCTGTGCCAGGATTGTGTCATGCCTGACTGGTACTGAGCAATCCCGCCCTGTTCCGGCCTGGTGATTCATGTGGAGGGCATTATGGATACTGCAATGCAGGAGTATTGGAAGGTAAACAAACTGTACATGGCCATACTTCTTGGTATTTGGGCGCTTGTTTCCTATGTATGTGGAATTTTCTTTGTGGATGAATTAAATGAAGTGTATTTAGGCGGATTTCCGCTTGGATTCTGGTTTGCCCAGCAAGGGTCCATTTATGTCTTTGTTCTTATTATTCTCGCCTATTTTTTGCTCATGGATCGCTTGGATAAAAAATTTGATGTGCATGAATAATCCATAAAATATGTTTGGCGGAGGGAATATGTCTTTACAAATGTGGACCTATATATTGGTTGGTGCAAGCTTTGCGCTGTATATCGGCATTGCCTGGGGTGCCCGTGTTACAGATACCAAAGGTTTTTATGTGGCTGGCGGCGGAGTGCCACCGCTGGCCAATGGCATGGCCACGGCTGCGGACTGGATGAGTGCGGCCTCGTTTATTTCCATGGCAGGCATGATTTCATTTATGGGCTATGCCGGATGTATTTTTCTCATGGGCTGGACCGGAGGATATGTGCTGCTGGCCCTGCTTTTGGCCCCGTATCTGCGCAAATTTGGCAAATTCACTGTTCCGGATTTTGTGGGGGATCGCTATTATTCCCCGGCAGCGCGGGTGGTGGCCCTGATCTGCGCTATTTTCATATCCCTGACCTATGTGGCTGGCCAGATGCGCGGCGTGGGCATTGTGTTCAGCCGCTTTCTTGAAGTTGATGTCAATACCGGCGTGGTTATTGGCATGGTTCTGGTTTTTTTCTACGCGGGCATTGGCGGCATGAAAGGCATTACCTGGACCCAGGTTGCCCAGTATTGCGTGCTTATCACCGCGTTTATGGTTCCTGCCATTGCCATTTCCGCCAAATTAACCGGACAGTATCTCCCGCAGATCGGTTTTGGCAGCACCTTGATTGATGGTCCGCATTCCGGAAAATATCTGCTGGAAACCTTAAACCAGATTGGCGTTGATCTGGGATTTGCTGAATATACGGCAACGTTTTCCGGCCCAGGGGCCAAGTCCATGCTGGATATTTTTGCCATTACCATGTGCCTGATGGTGGGCACGGCTGGCCTGCCCCATGTGATTATCCGCTTCTACACTGTGCCCACTGTGCGGGCAGCGCGTGTTTCAGCTTTTTACGCCCTGATTTTTATTGCCATCCTGTACACCACGGCCCCGGCCCTGGGCGCTTTTGCCCGTTACACCCTGACCAGCGCCTTGAGTAATACCAGCTACGCAACTGCGCCTGCCTGGTTTCATAATTGGGAAAAAACAGGTCTGCTGGCCTGGGTGGATAAAAATAATGATGGCATCATCACCTATCGGGCCGGAGCTGCTTTTGCAGGCAAGCCGGTGTTCAGCGCTGAACGTGGCGCACATGGACAGCGCCTGCTTGTCAACGAAGCAACATCCAATGAAAATGAACTCTATATTGATAATGATATTATGGTCCTGGCCACGCCGGAAATTTCCCGGCTTCCAAACTGGATTATTGCCCTGGTTGCAGCAGGTGGGCTGGCAGCGGCGTTGTCCACAGCTGCGGGGTTGTTGCTGGTTATTTCTTCGGCCATTGCCCATGATCTGTATTACCGTATCATTAACCGTGAGGCTTCGGAACAGAAACGCCTGAACATCGGACGGGCCATGATGGGCGTGGCCGTACTGGTGGCTGGATATTTTGGTATTCATCCTCCTGGATTTGTGGCCCAGGTGGTGGCCCTGGCCTTTGGTCTGGCGTCATCCTCGTTTTTTCCCATTATTGTGCTGGGTATTTTCTGGAAACGCACCACCAAAGAAGGGGCTATCAGCGGCATGATCACGGGCATTGGTTTTACCATGCTCTATATCATACAGACCAAATTCATGGGCATGGCCCCCTGGTGTATGCGCATCAGCCCGGAAGGTATTGGCACTGTGGGCATGGTCCTTAATTTTATAGTGACCATTGCCGTGTCCCTGGTCACAACACCACCTCCGGCAGCAGTTCAGAACATGGTTGAGCATGTGCGCATTCCGCGTGGCGCAGGCGCGGCCATTGATCATTAACACAAGGGCCGGTCAATCCGGCCCATACAGGGGCAGTTATGAACGCAGGAATCCAGCCCGTGGAACCAGAGAGCATTGTGGACTTTTTTGCCCAGACGCTTCCCTTTTCAGAATTGGATCATGCCAGTCTGGTGCGTCTTGTCCGACATTGCCTGGTTGATTTTTTTCCTGCCCGAACCCGCATTCTGCGACGAGGCATCAGCGACATCACTGGCCTGTATATCATTCAAAAAGGCGCTATTCGCTTGTTTATGGAAGAGGAAGGCACCTTGCTTGATATCCGCAGCGAAGGCGCGTCCGTGGGCGCACTATCGCTGTTTAAGGATGAAAAGGCAGCCTGGGATGCAGAAACCGTGGAAGATACCTTTGTCATCCAGATTCCACGCCAGTGGTTTTTTGATGCTGTGCAGCGCCATCCATCCTTATCACGTTTTTATCTCAGATCATTTGCCGATACGTACTTGTCGCGCACTTTTGAGGAAATGCGCTGCAAGCCTGTGTCTGCGCACGATGATCACAGTATGCATTTTTTAAGCACTCCGGTGGCTGATCTGGTCAGCCGGGAGCCGGTGAGCGTGGGCTTTGGGCTGAGCATTCAGGCCGCAGCACGGGAAATGATCCGCCACAACACGGGTTCTCTTTTGTTTCGGGAACCATGCGGTTCCATTTGCGGGATTATCACTGACACGGATTTGCGCAAAGCCCTGGCCCTGGGCCTGGACACCCAGGCTCCGGCTGAAACCATTATGGCCACGCCCGTGGAGAGTATTGATGCCGGGGCAGTGTGCTTTGACGCGCTGCTGGCCATGATGTCGAAAAATATCCATCATCTGCTGGTCACACAAAACGGACAGCCCAGGGGCGTGATCAGTTCTCACGATATTATGCTGTTGCAGGGGCGCTCGCCCATGTCCATATTTCGGGAAATTACTTCCCGTACCAGCATTGCCGGCCTGTATCCCCTGCACGCCAGATTGACGCCAGTGGTGCGGACCCTGGTTCAGCAAGGAGCCAGGGCTGGCAATATCACGCGCATGATTGCCGTTGTAAACGACCAGATTCTGGTGCGCGTAGTTGAGTTGCTGGAGCAGGAATTTGGCCCGCCTCCGGTGAAGTTCTGCCTGCTCTTGATGGGCAGTGAAGGCCGCAGGGAGCAGACCTTTGCCACGGATCAGGACAATGCGCTGATTTTTGACAACTGTGTTGCGGATTTTCAGGAGCGGGCCGCTGAAGTGTATTTTTCTGCTTTTACTGAGCGCCTGGTCGAGCACCTGGTGCAGTGCGGGTTTCCGCGTTGTCCTGGCCAGATCATGGCTTCCAATGCGCGCTGGCGGGGCAGTCTTGAAGTCTGGAAGGCCAGGGTCACGGTCTGGACATCTACGCCTGAGCCAGAGCAGGTGCTGGCCAGTTCTGTGTTTTTTGATTTCCGGGGCCTGTACGGACACAAAGACCTGGCCACACAGTTGCGCACCCATGTGACCGAGGCCTGTGCCGGGCGGGATCTGTTTTTGCGCTACCTGGCAGCAGATTGTCTCAAGGCCCGGCCTCCACTGACATTTTTCAAAAATTTCATGGTGGAAAAAAACGGGGAACACAAGAATACTCTGGATATAAAAGCTCGTGGCCTGCTGCCATTTATGGATTTTGCCCGTGTCATGGCCCTGCGCGCCAGAGTCCGGGAAACCAGCACGCTGGGCCGGCTGGAACAGGTCCAGGCCGGGGGTTTTCTGTCGCGGGATTTGTACCATGAGGCCCGCGAAGCCTTTGAATTTCTGCTCCATGTCCGCCTGATGCACCAGCTCCAACAAATGGAGCAAGGCAGAACTCCTGATAACCGTATTGATCCGGGCGCTCTTTCTGCGCTGGAAAAACGTACCCTGCGCGAAGCCTTTGGGGTTATTACAGCCCTGCACGGGGTTTTGCGCGAGGAATTTCACCTGAACATGGGATAGCCTATGCTGCGTCAGATTCTCAATTATTTTCAGGGCAAACACCAGGCCCGGACCGCGTTGCCCTGTATGCAGGACAATAATGCCCTGGCCCGTGCCATGAATCAGGATCAGGCGCTTGATGCGTATGTATATACCGTGGTGGACACGGAACTGACCGGCCTTTTAGCGCGAAAAGAGGAAATTGTGTCCCTGGCCGCAGTGCGCGTGCAGGGCTTGCGCATTGTGCCTGGAGAATTTGTGTACACCCTGGTGCGACCAGCAATCCCCTTGCCGAAAATCAGCACGCTTATTCACCGCCTGACCCCGGAACTGCTGGTGGATGCACCAGCACTTCATGAGGTATTGCCTGAATTTATTGAATTTTGTCGCGGTACACTGCTGGTGGGGCATCATATAGGCCTGGACATGCGTTTTATTAACCGCGCCTGCCAGAGGCTGTATGGGCAGAGGCTGGCCAATCCCTGCCTGGATACCATGCGCATGGCCATGCTGTGGCGAGACAGGAACCGGTCGTCGCAGTACGGGCAGTTTGACACGCGAATTTCCTATACCCTGGCTGATCTGGCCGAGGAATTTGGTCTGCCGCGTTTTCCTGCCCACAATGCCCTGGGAGATGCCTTACAAACCGCGTACCTGTTCATTTACCTGGCCAGGAAAACAGCCCGCACCACTCCGCTGACCTTGCGGGAACTGTACCGGGCCGGGCAACGCTGGCGCTGGTATGTGTAAATGTTCAGCGCTGCTCAACTTCCAGGCGCACAGTGCGGATAAGCTCGGCCAGGTTGGTCACAGCGGTGATTTTCCAATGTCCTTCAGGCTGCTTGGTCAGGGCCAGGCGCAGCGGGTAGGCGCGCTCACTGCCATAATCATACAACTGCGCACGGGCAGTGGCAGTCGTGCCCTGGGGCGTGGCGCAGCGCACAGAGCGGATTTCCTTGCGGGCTATGGAGGCATTGGCAAAAAGCGTGGACAAAAGACCGCCGCCAGGCACAGGGTCAGTGGCTGGCTGGCCAGAGAATGTGCCCGATGCCACGCCCCACAGAACAAATTTGCTTGTTTCCTGGATGAGCAGAAGTTTTATGGATTGATAGGCTGTGCTGTCCACATGCTGCGCCAGCCCGCCTGAAAGCATTTCCAGCAATGGATCATCTGGGCTGCCCAAAGGATTGGCCGCACAATCAGCAACAAAGAGGTCAACGCCTTGGGCAATGATTGCGGGCAGGTCCAGGTAGCGTTCCAGCAGCGTCTGGTCATTGCTGTCTATGGCCTGTTGCAAGGCCTGCATGGCCTGGGCTGGTGTTTGCGTGGCCCAGGCAGGGTTTGGGAAAAAAGAAGACAAAAAAATCAAAAGAGTACAGATACGCACACGGTTTCTCCACCAATATCGTTGAGGGAAAAAGAACTGGGCCTGACTGAGTACGCAGAAATATGAGCGAGTCAAGAGAGCAGACGCGCTGTGCCAGGGCTTAGTCGTGCAGGTGCGGCTCATTGCCCAGAGGATGGGCATGGGTATGCTTATGGGGCAGAAACGGGGCATCAGCCACGAGTTTGCCCTGCCTGAGGGTCCGGTACTGGCTGGTTGTGCGGGCCAGAAAATCCCAGTCATGTGAAATAATGATGCGTGCCGTGGGCAGAGCAGCCACAATATCAATAATGCGCTCTCTGGTCTGTGGGTCCAGGCCATTGGTGGGTTCGTCCAGCAGCAGGATGTTCGGGCGCATGGATAAAATTGTGGCCAGAGAAACCAGCTTTTTTTCTCCACCTGAAAGGCGGTGGGTGAGCCGATTCTCAAAACCATGCAGTCCCAGGTGGTGCAGGGTCTGCATGGCCTGTTCCCTGGCCTGGGCAGGACTCAGGCCCAGATTAAGGGGGCCAAAAGCCACATCATCCAGAACAGTGGGATGAAATAACTGGTCTTCAGCGTGTTGCAGCACCAGGCCTATTTCCCGACGCACGGCCCGGAAATCTTTTTCTGTACGTACAGGATGACCATGAAAAAGCACCTGACCCTGGGTGGGGTGAATCAGCCCTGTCATGAGATGAAACAGCGTGCTTTTTCCACTGCCATTTGGTCCATACAGGCCAATGTGCTGCGTTGCGGTCATGGCAAACGACACATCACGCAGCACCTCCGGCCCGCCGGGGTACGCAAAAGAAACCTGGTCCAAAGCAAGACAGGGCGGGGTATCCATATCAGAACTCCACAAAAATATCTGTTGCCATCAGCATCATGACCACGCCCAGCCAGAATACAGAAAAAATGCTGTCGCGTGTTGACCAGACAAAGTGGCGTACAGAGGTGAACTGTCCGTTAAATCCACGCAGGAGCATGGCCTGATAGATCCGGCCTGCGCGATCAGAACTATTGACCAGCACCATGCCCAGCATGTGCCCCACTGTGCGGTAGGTATGCAGCCCTGTGCGCGGCACAAAGCAGCGCAAACGGGCCGCAGTGTGCAGGCGCTGCCATTCTTCGGCCAGAGTATGGATATACCGATAGGTGAATATAAGTAAAAAAATCAGCTTGGAGGAAAGGCCCAGGCGGTCAAGGGCGTGACCCAGGGTCGGAACAGGCATGGTGGCCACAAAGGCTATAAAGACAAGCATGATGGCATTTGCTTTAAGGCCAACCATAAGGACCAGCATCAGCCCTTCCTGGCTTATGTGCAGCGGCCCCAGAGTCCAGAGCGTGGTGCCTGGCATGGTCAGGGGCACGGTGATGGCCAGAAAAAAAATAAAGACATTTACTGCGCCAAGCCTGCGCAGCAGTGGCCTGCATGGCGGACGCAGGGCCATGAGCACAAGGACTGCCACGGCCAGACCAAAAATGGCAATATAGAGATGCCGGGCCAGGGCCATGCTCAGGGCAAAGGCAGTGGCCATGATGATCCGCGCTCGTGGGTCCAGGTGATGAATCCACGTCCGGCCCTGGGCAAAGGGTTCGTCAAACACGGCGACGATGCAGACAATACCCGGCCACGCCTGCCAGACCAAAAATCCAGCCAATGCCGCCAATGATTTCGCGCAGACCAGGCTCATTGTCTTCAAGCAGGGCGCGTTTTATGGGCGCCAGTTTGGCATCCAGCACCGCGCCAAACAGGTCTTCCAGTTCAGCGCGGGTCAGGCCGTGCAGTGCCTGTTGCGCGGAAGAATGGTCCGTATCCCCTGCTGGTCCCTGTTGTGCAGCCAGCGAGGTGCTTGCAGCCAGGTCCGAGTCCTGTGCTGTGCTGTGCGCAACATGCACCGAGGCATATTCCTCAGGCTGAATGATCCATTCAGCCTGGTGCCCTTCCCCGGCCTTGAGCACCAGGCGCAGGCCATTGCCTGTGTTGCGGATTTTTTCAGGAAGAGGAAAACGCACAAAACCCTGCTCATCCGTCTGAGTGTGCACAAGAAGCTCGCCGCTTGCAGCGTCAAAAACCTCTATTGCCCCGTGCCTGACCCGCTTGGATTTGCTGTATCCGCACTCTGCCACAACATCTGAGCCGTCAATATAGGCAAACATAGTAACCCGGTGCGCCCAGGTTTCTGTCGGGGCAAGCAGAGCACACACAATGAGTACCATATACCAGCGCATAGCAGCTCCTTACTGGTTCCAGTGCAGAAGTTCAGGGCGGACCTTGGCCAGAAACCCCACCACCAGGGCTGTGATCAGGCCTTCAACAAGCATGATGGGAACATGCGCCAGCACAAGCATCTGCGCTGCGCCCAAAAAGCCCTGTTCTGAAAATGCCAGGGCACAGGCCGTGAGCAGGGCTGATC
>JAAYGZ010000441.1 GCA_012727515.1 Desulfovibrionales bacterium | reverse complement strand
GGTCTGGCTGCTGTGCCTGGCGAATGTGACCAGGTTCTGGTGCATGACAGTGCCCGGCCTTTTTTTTCCGCGTGCCTTGTTCATGCCTTGCGCACGGCCCTGACAGAAAATGTCCAGGGTGTTGTGCCAGGCAGTGCCCTGACAGATACAATAAAAGAAGTTGAGGCGGGCGTGGTGCAGCGCACGCTGGATCGATCACGCCTGATTGGGGTGCAGACTCCGCAGCTTTTCAGAACGTCTGTTTTGCGGGCCACTCATGACCGCGCCCTGGCTGAAGACTGGCAGGTCACTGATGATGCCAGTATGCTGGAACTGGCCGGGCATGTGGTTGGAATCGTGCCAGGCGAAGCAGCCAACATCAAAATTACCACTGCCGAGGATTTGCGTATGCTTGAACCTGCTCCGGCCAGGCTCTATCCCTGCTCTGGCCTTGGCTATGATGTGCATGCCTATGGCGGGGACAAGCCCATGATCCTGGGCGGTATTCCCATTGCTGGCGCGCCGCAGGTCCGGGCGCATTCTGATGGCGATGTGCTGCTGCATGCCCTGTGCGATGCTCTGCTGGGATGCCTGGGTCTTGGCGATATTGGCGAGCATTTTCCTGATTCTGATCAGCGTTTTGCCGATATTTCTTCGGGCATTCTGCTCTCTGAAGTGCTTGAAATGGCCCGGAAGCAAGAGCTGACCATTACCCATGTGGATCTTACGATCATTGCCCAGGTTCCGCGCCTTGGCCCGCACAAGGCCGCAATCCGCTCCAATGTGGCCAGGCTGCTGGAACTGGCTGATCATCAGGTCAATCTCAAGGCCACAACGGAAGAACATCTTGGCTTTACCGGGCGCAAAGAAGGGATAAAGGCCATGGCCCTGGTTTCAGCCCTGAGGACTACACTATGACCACGTTTTTTACAGGCGGACCCTGGGTCACGCGCTTTGCGCCCAGCCCCACAGGCACAGTGCATCTGGGCAATGTGCGCACCGCCATTATAAATGCGCTGCTGGCCCGAAAAACAGGAGGGCAGTTTTTGTTGCGCCTGGAAGACACAGACCAGGAGCGCTCCCGCTTTGCGTTTGAGGCCGCACTGTTATGGTCTTTGTCGTGGCTGGGGCTTGTGCCAGATCAGCCTGTGCGCCACCAAAGTCTGCGTCTAAGCCTGTATCATCAGGCAGTGGCCAGGCTGTATGCCAGTGGCGCAGCATATCCATGCTTTTGCAGTGAACACGAGCTTGAGCAGGAGCGCAAACGCACTGCTGCCGCAGGGCTTCCACCGCGGTACAGTGGAAAATGTGCGACCCTGTCCGCAGAGCAAGGTGCACAGCGCATTCAGGCAGGAGAGGCCCATGTCATGCGTTTTCGCGCTCCACAAGAGCGTAACGTAGAATTTCACGATCTGATCAAGGGGCCAATAACAGTGCCCACCTCTGCGTTCGGAGATTTTGTCCTGCTGCGCTCATCAGGCTGGCCCAGCTATAATCTGGCTGTGGTGGTTGATGATATGGACATGGGGGTGACCCTGGTGCTGCGCGGGGAAGATCACCTGACCAATACAGCGCGGCAGATTCTTTTGTACGAAGCCCTGGGCGCTCCTGTGCCAAGTTTTGCTCATCACGGCCTGGTGCTGGACCGGGAAGGAAAAAAACTCTCCAAGCGTAGTGGCGCACTTGGTATTCCCGACTGTATGCAGCGTGGCCTGGAGCCTCTGGCAGTGGTACATTATCTGGCCTCTCTTTCCGGGGCCTTGCCAACCAAAAAACTATACGAAAATCTGGATGACATGGCCCGGGATTTTATTCCTGCTGCTCTGGGACGAGGCAGTGCGGTCATGAGTCTGGACGAACTGGAGCACCTGAGCACCCGTTATTTTCGTGCAGCCAGGGTGCAGGATATGTGTCAGCGGCTGTGCGAACTTGTGCCTGCTTCTGACCCCTGGCATGGGCTGGACGCGGCCTGGCAAGAAGAAGTGGTTGTTCAGCTCCGCGAAAATGCGAGCACCTCAGGCG
>JAAYGZ010000050.1 GCA_012727515.1 Desulfovibrionales bacterium | reverse complement strand
GTCAGATATACATGCACGGTAGAGAGTTGCAGCAGTGGAATAAAGTGCTGGTAGGGAATATTGCCCAGAAAATGTATTCGCTTCCAATCAGCTGCTGCAATCTGCGGGCGTACTTCAGCAGTGAAAACATCCTTCCATGAGCCACCTCCTGCCGGACCAGAACCATAGCTCAGGCCACTGCCTCCCACGATCAGAATCCGTGCATGGGGGCGTTGCTGCATAATGGCTGGCAAGGCCCGCATAAAGATATGATAGCCCCGGTAAGGTTCCAGATTGCGGTTCACAAAGGTAATGATCTCGTCCTGTCTGGTCAGTTTCATGGTGCCAAGGGTCAGGCTCGCCTGAGGGTCAGGAGCAGCCACTCTGGTATCAATGCCGTCATGGATGACAGTTATTTTTGAGCGAAAGGGCTGGGGAAAGGTGCTGGCTTGCCAGTGCGTGGGGCTGATACCAGCATCAGCAATGTCAAAATGCAGTATGTTATTGAGATTTTTCAAGCGCTGTCGGCATGGCTCGCCTGGATCATGCAGCGCAAATTCAGGATCAAAATCCACGTCAGTACCGTGAGCGTGGTAGAAAAACTCACAGTAGATGCCCAGTTTGGCTTTGGGCCAGATTTCTTTGACAAACAGACTTTCGCCCCAGCCATGATGAGCAATAATAATGTCCGGATAAAAACCTGCTGTTTTTATGTGCAGTGCTGCCCGAAAACAGGCTTCAGCGCGGATGGTCTTGGTTTCAAAGTCAATAATCCAGGGATGAATGCCTGGAGTGCTGCCCCGGCCAGGGCTGTAGGGCACAAGGGTTACGCCCTGCCAGGTTGTGGCCTCGGGTTTTTGCATGGTCATGGCCACAACATTGTGTCCGCGTCGGGCCAGGGCCGGAGCAAGATGTTTGAACTGGCCAGGGAAATTCTGGTGAATAAAGAGGATGTTCATAGCATATTTATCTGCATTACTGAAGGTGGAGGCTGATTGTTCTGCAGGACCGGGTTGCAGGGTTCTGTAGTTTCTTAAAAAGTATGGTGTTGGTAAAGTCATTGGAGTGAGAAGTCCAGAAAGGCAGAAAACTGAATTGTGGAAACGTCGATTAAACCGAAACACGTCATTGCGACGGCGAGGAATCGAAGCGGGAAGCAATCCATAGCCCTTCCCTGATATATGGAGCCAACATGCCCTTGACGCCACTGCCAAGGCCAGCCATGTTTCCGGCGTTATTTTGTCGTGCCAGGTGTCAGTATCCTTGCGCGTTGCGTGTTTCAGCATCAGCAAAGACGCTGGCTGGATTTTTGTTTATCTTTTACCCCCGGTATCCATGCACAATCCTTCTCAAGCTCTGCGCGGGGTTCTTTTTGCCCTTGGCGCAACCATTATCTGGTCTGGTAATTTTATTGTTGCCCGCAGCCTGAACCAGCTCATTGAGCCGGCAACGCTTTCTTTTTTGCGCTGGGCTGTGGCCTTGGCTGCGCTGTTACCCTTTGCCTGGCGCATTGCCTGGCAGGAGCGGGCAGCAATCAGAAAAAGCCTGCCCATACTTGTGCCCATGGCCATAGTTGGGGTTACTGTATTTAATACAGTTATTTATATGGCTGCCCGAACCACGAGCGCAATTAATCTTTCACTTATTGCCACCTCCACTCCTGTCTTTATCATGCTTTTTTCGCGGATATTTCTGGGCGAAGTGCTGAACCGGCGCAAGATACTTGGTCTGGCCACAGCCCTGGCCGGGGTGCTGGTTCTGATCAGCGGAGGACGTCCAGAGCGCCTGCTTGAGCTGGAATTCAGCCACGGAGATATATGGATGAGCCTGGCAGCCATGCTTTTTGCCACATATAGTATGCTGGTGCACAAAATGAATAACAGCTTAAAACAACCTGTTTTTCTGCTCGCGTTGTTCAGCCTTGGCGTTCTTTTTCTGGTTCCCTGGGCTGGATGGGAAGTGGCCAGATATGGCTGGCCCCAACTCACGCCCGGTGCTGTCGGAGCCATCCTCTATATTGGCCTGGGTGCGTCATTGGCGTCGTACAGTCTGTGGGCCAGTGCCATTGCTGCTATTGGCCCGTCTCTGGCAGGGCTGATTTATTACACCCTGCCCTTATTCAGTGGCATCGCCGCATTTTTTATTCTGGATGAACCAATGGGCTGGCCTCATCTGGTCAGCGGGGCCTGTATCTTTGGTGGCATTACTCTGGCTACGCGAAGCCGGAAATAGCCGTGCCCGTGTTCTGCGTATGATCAGACCGGGCAGGATCAGGAATTTTCTCCGCTGAGCTGGGTCAGCAGAGTGTTGTTGTGGGAGCATTCCATTGTCTGTTCCAGGGTATGCAGCACGGAATCAAGCGATTTCAAAGTTGGTTCATCCAGAAGCAGTGCAGAATTGTGTCCGACAGAATCCAGAGCAAGCATAATATGAGCAATGCGCAGTTGTGCAATATCGCACGCAGGCTGCACGGGCCTGTTTGTGCTGGCTGGGTCGTGCAGTTGTGAAAAAATCTGGGCCCGGACCAGCAGGTCGGCCAGGTAGTGAGCCAGAGCAGGTGGCATACCAAGGGCCTGACCAAGTTGGTCTGGACTCTGGGGTGCCTGGCCCTGCCTGAAACGATGGATTGCGCGGCTGGCCAGGGCCAGGGCCAGAATTTTTATCTGGCGATGGCTCAGGTTGCGGGCGTGTATGACCGGGCCAGTCAGGGCAGTGGTCTGAAAGGCATAGGTCAGTTCCGCGCCAAACAAAACAATATGCCAACTCAGATTCAGCCAGATTAAAAACAGGGGCAGGGCTGCAAAACTGCCGTAAATGGCATTGTACCCGGTCATGACAATCTGGAAGGTGATATAGGCCACCTGCATTGCCTGAAACGCACTCCCGGCAAGAAGTGCGGCTGGCAGTGCGCTGGACAGACGGACTTCTGTGTTGGGCATAATGATGTACAGCAGCGTAAAAACAATCCACAGCATCACCACAGGCACCAGATGTATGCCCAGGGATATGACAGGAGAGGCAAGGTATTCCAGGCCAAGTTGTGAAGACAGGGCCTGAACCTGGGTGGTTGCATAGACCGTGGCGCTTCCTGCAATAATAAGAAACAGCGGCGCAATAAGCGTAATGGTCAGGTAGTCGGTTATTTTGCGGGGCCAGGATCTGGGCGTTGCCCCCCAGATAGCGCTGAAGCTTTTTTCAATGGCGCTCAACACATTGATTACTGACCAGAACAGAACAATCACGCCGACTCCGGCGATAAGCCCTGTCCTGGTATTGGCGAGCATATTGTGTGCAAAAGCAATAACCTGAACAAGTACGTCCTGCTGGCCTGAAAAATACGCCAGCAGTTCTTTTTCCAGCACCCGTTCCAGACCAAACCCCGTGGCCACGGCAAAGGCCATGGCCATCATGGGGACCAGGGACAGCAAAGTATATACTGTCAGGGCCGAGGCGCGCAGCGGGCCGTGGTGGAGCTGAAATCCGCGCCAGGACACACTGAGCACACGCACCAGCCAGAAGAGACGTTGCAACACGGGCGTGGACGGTGGTTCGCTCCAGAGTGTGACGGCAAAAAAATGCTGACAACGGGTAAACAGGGATAATAACATGGGGCTATCCGGTCCGGGTCATGGGTGATTCAGAACATGGGCATATTTTTTAAGAAACTGCTGGCCAGTCCTGCTCATTGTCAGGACTGTGAACGCAGTGCGGCAGGACGTGGCAATCTTGCTCCAGCGCCCTGGAGTGTTCTTGTCTGTGTTCATGCCAGGCAGAAAGGAACAAGGCAATAAAGCTGCGCAGTTGGTGTTGGAAAGTATGCAACATGCTGAAATTGGTTGACATTTTTTGCTGCATAGTGCATCAGTATTTGCGTATAACGCAGTAGAGCGTATGTTTTTCTGCTGACATCCACACACAGGTGATGCGCGGCAGAATCTACACATCAGGCCCCTGTTCTGGCCATAGATCACATTTATCCTTAAGAGTGCGGCAGTGTCCGCAGCAGAGAGGTTTTGCATGAGCGACGAGCCAAATAAGATTATTTATTCTATGGTAAAGGTATCCAGGTTTTATGACAAAAAGCCGGTTATCAAGGATATTTCCCTGTCATTTTTTTATGGTGCAAAAATTGGCGTGCTTGGCCTGAATGGATCAGGCAAAAGTTCACTCCTGAAAATCATGGCCGGGGTGGATAAGGAATACAACGGTAATATAGCTATTTCGCCTGGGTATTCTGTGGGCTACCTGGAGCAGGAACCCCAGCTTGATCCAGACAGGACTGTGCGGGAGATTGTGCAGGAGGCAGTGCAGGACACTGTGGATCTGCTGCATGAATTTGAAGCCATCAACGCACAATTTGCCGAACCCATGAGTGATGAGGAAATGGATGCGCTGATTGCCCGGCAAGGGGATGTGCAGGAAAAGCTGGATGCGGCTGATGCCTGGGAACTGGATTCACGGCTTGAAATGGCCATGAATGCCCTGCGCTGCCCTGAGCCAGAGACAAAAATTGCAGTACTGTCCGGCGGAGAAAAGCGCCGCGTGGCCCTGTGCCGTCTGCTTTTGCAAAAGCCGGATATTTTGCTGCTGGACGAACCAACCAACCATCTGGATGCGGAAACCATTGCCTGGCTGGAGCATCATCTGCAACAATATGCTGGCACCATCATTGCCGTGACCCATGACCGCTATTTTCTGGACAATGTGGCGGGCTGGATTCTGGAACTGGATCGTGGGGTGGGCATTCCGTGGAAGGGCAATTATTCTTCATGGCTGGAGCAGAAGCAAAATCGCCTGGCCCAGGAGGAAAAGGAAGAAAGCGCTCGCCAGCGCACCTTAAAGCACGAGCTGGAATGGATTCGCATGTCGCCCAAAGGCAGACACGCCAAGGCCAAGGCCAGGATTTCAGCCTATGAAAACATGCTTAATCAGGAAACCAAGGACAAGATCAAGTCTCTGGAATTATTTATTCCGGCAGGGCCGCGTCTGGGTGATGTGGTTATTGAAGCTGAGCATGTACGCAAGGGCTATGGCGATACATTACTTATTGATGACATGAATTTTGCCCTGCCTCCGGGCGGCATTGTTGGGGTTATTGGTCCGAATGGCGCGGGTAAAACCACGCTTTTTCGCATGATTACAGAGCAGGAGACGCCGGATAGCGGGACCATTCGCCTGGGCCAGACAGTGCAACTGGCCCATGTGGATCAGGAGCGCGATGCCCTGGACCCCAAAAAATCAGTATGGGAAATGGTTTCTGGTGGCCATGATATGATTCTGCTGGGCGGGCGGGAAATCAATTCCAGGGCCTATGTCAGCAAGTTTAATTTT
>JAAYGZ010000049.1 GCA_012727515.1 Desulfovibrionales bacterium | reverse complement strand
GTCTGGGGCTTCTGGCTGCCTGGCTGCAATCCTGTACCCCGGAATCGTTTACATCTTTGAATCCTGTGCAGGGGCGAGAGCTTTTTCAGGACTATTTTGCCCGTTTTCTGAGCCATTCGCGTTAATTCCGGAGATCCCGTTACGAATTGTCACAGCGCTATTTTTCAGCATATTCAACAAAAATATTGGGTTCGCCAACAACAAATAAACGGCCATCTGGTGTGCGGGTGATGCCTTCGGCCTGGATGCGCCGGGTGTTTGAAGGGAGGCGGTATGTTTTCAGGATCTGACCATCCGGGCCAAGATGCAGGATGCGTGCAGATGCTTCGCTTAAGATCCACAGGCTGCCATCCGGGTCACGGATAATCGAGGCAATGTCCCTGACTGGCACGTCAGGAAGTGGAACAATTATGGGTTGGCCGGGATTGTAGTGTGCATCCAGCGGGATGGCGATGCACTGAAAGGGCCTGCTTTCACGCACAGTAAAGATCGTCCGGGTGGCCGGATCATAGCTGATGCCTTCAAAGCCCTTGTTGCGCGGAGACGCTGCGTCCAGTTCCAGGCACCATGCTGATTCATGGGCAATGGATTCTGCCTGAGCAGGCAGGTTGATGATGCAGACAGTGCCGCGCCGCTCTTCAACCACAGCAAAATACGTTCCTTCAATATGGGTGATGCCTTCTGTATCCTTGAATCCGTCCAGTACAACCTGGCGCAGAATTCTGCCCTGGGTGTTCAGTTCAAAAAGCAAGGTTGGCTCATTGGTGACTGCAAAAAGGGTATTTGTTTCTGCGTTCCAGGTTAGGCCGGAAAGGTTTTTAGCAATTTCCGGAATAACATGTTCCTGGATCAGGCGCAGAGAAATGGATTTCTGGTCACATGCCGTCAGGGCAAGCAAAGACCCGAGCAGGTACACCAGAATGATGGCCAGGATGATTTGAATACGAGACAGAACGATGTTCATGATTCAATTTTTTGCAGTGAACCTCGAAATTCATCCCACGACGAAATGCCCAGCTTCTCCACCAGGGCCTGAAGTTCCCGGACCAGACAAAAAGCATTGTCCGGACGCATGAAATTCATGGTGCCTACCTGAACCGCGTGAGCGCCAACCAGTATAAATTCAAGCACATCTTCCGCACAACTGATGCCCCCCATGCCAATGACCGGCACATGCACAGCCGCACACACCTGGTGCACCATGCGCAGGGCCACGGGCTTTATGGCTGGCCCGGATAAACCGCCTATGCCATTGGCCAGGCGCGGTTTGCGCGTGCGAATATCCACGGCCATGCCAGAGATGGTATTGATCAAAGAGAGCATGTCAGCCCCGGCATCAACCACGGCGCGGGCAATAACTGTAATATCTGTCACATTGGGGCTGAGTTTTACAATCACAGGCTTGGACCCGGACTGTTTTTTGACTGCGCTTGTCACCTGGGCTGCCATGTCTGGATTCTGGCCAAACTGCACCCCGCCTGCTCGTACATTAGGGCAGGAGATATTGACTTCCAAGGCTGCAATTTTTTCTTCATGGGCAAAAATTCCGGCCAGTTCAGCAAATTCATCGGCTGTCTGGGCGTATAAATTGGCAATAACCCTGGCCTGAGCAGGAATATAAGGCAGTTTGTCCTTGAGAAATTTTTTCACGCCCACATTTTGCAGTCCAATGGCATTGAGCATTCCGCATGATGTTTCTGCAATGCGCGGCATGGGATTGCCAGTGCGCGGGGCCAGGGAAATGCCCTTGAC
>JAAYGZ010000440.1 GCA_012727515.1 Desulfovibrionales bacterium | reverse complement strand
GATACAACGCAGTGTCCCCCTATCCATTGATGGGCTTTGCGTAAAGATGAGCACAACTCGCCAGCCCGTTAACGCTCGCACAATATACCTGTCATCCCCACATAGGCTGGCCTGTAGCCAACAACCATGAACCATAAACCATGAACCATAAACCATAAGCCATAAACCATAAACCAGGACCACTGGACAATTACAGGCCTGGCAGCATATACAAAGAAGTTCTGCACATTGCTCAGGTAATCATCAAAAAATATGTATAGTATCATGGTATATAACGATTTAAGTGTATAAAAAGACAAGAACAATGGTTGCTATAAAATAAGTGCGTGGATGTCTGGACAGCGTGAGAAAAATTTTGCTGATTTCTTTGCTCTCCCATGCTGTGTAACATAGAAATATATTTCTTCATTGAGGAATAAAAAGGAAATACATTATGGCAAATCCTATTTTTGCTCCAGAGCTTTTGGAACTCATCACCCTTGAGGACACAGACACGCTGCAAGATGTAGCCAGCTCAATGCACCCTGCTGAGATGGCTGATTTTGTCGCTGCTCTGGAAGATACAGATGTATGGCGCCTGCTTCTTCTGCTGCCCATGCAACAGGCTGCAGAAATTTTTTCGCATTTTGACCTTGACCGCCAGGTGGATTTGGCCAGCGACGTGAATCGTCAGGCCATGGCGCACATGCTTGAGGCGCTGCCCCATGATGATCGGGCAGACCTGGTGAACCGTCTTGAGCCGCAGGTTGCGGAACAGATTTTACCTTTGGTTGCACGAGCTGAACGCGAAGATATCCGCAATTTGACCAGCTATCCTGAAGGAACAGTCGGGGCAATCATGAGTAGTGATTATGCAACTCTGCTTCCTGAGATGAGCATCAAAGACGCTCTGGAGCAAATCCGTCTGCAAGCCCCTACCCGTGAAACAGTCTATTATATTTATGTCGTCAACAACGAGCATCTTTTAATCGGCTTTGTGTCTCTCAAAGATTTAATTCTTGCCAAGCCAACACAAACTGTTGGGGACATGATGAACCCTGAAGTCATCCATGCCCTTGCTGATGACCATCAGGATACAGCATCTCATCCAATAGAGAAGTACGATCTGCTGGCTCTGCCTGTGATCAATGCAGAAAACAAACTGGTGGGTATTGTTACTGTTGACGATATTATGGACGTGCAGGAAGCAGAAGCAACCACGGACTTTCATAAGATAGGTGGTACAGACCTTATTGATGTGAGCCTGAAAGAGGCTGGCCTGGCAGTGCTGTACCGCGCCCGTGTGCCCTGGCTGCTGGTTCTTGTATTCATGAATGTTTTTTCTGGGGCTGGCATTGCGCATTTTGAAGATACCATTGCAGCCATGTCATCCCTGGTTTTTTTCCTGCCTTTGCTTATTGACTCCGGAGGAAATGCCGGCTCCCAGGCAGCAACCCTTATGGTGCGTGCCCTTGCCATTGGCGATGTGCGCCTGCGGGACTGGTTTAGCCTGTTGCGCAAAGAAGTTCTGATCTCGCTTCTTTTAGGCCTTACCATGGCCCTTGGTGCCATGCTTGTTGCAGGTTTTCGCGCCCCGGAGATTGCCATACCCGTGGGCCTGACCATGATATGCATTGTGCTTTTTGGCAGTCTGGTGGGCATGAGCCTGCCCTTTGTCCTGGCCCGTTTTAAGTTTGATCCGGCCACTGCCAGTGCTCCGCTCATTACATCCATTGCAGATATCGGCGGTGTTCTTATTTATTTTGCCATTGCCACCTGGTGGATCAGGGATATTCTCTCAGATATGGGAGGGTAGGGTCCTCCTGGATCGTACCCCGATACAGGCATTCTGACCGACAAATCCAACGCTTTGGAGCAGCAGGGCAGGTGTAAGAACAGTGGAGTGTTGCAAAAGAGGCAGGTCAACGAGGCACTGATTAAACCGAACGTATCATAGTCATCGTAATTTCGTCATCCCGAGCGGAGTCGAGAAGCCTGTCCTGAGCGTAGCCGAAGGGATTTCGAGATTCCTCCACTCCTGCCACCCGCCGCACTTTGTTCACGGTCGCAGTCGGTCGGAATAATAAAGAAAACTATACATCGCTTTGTTATTATTGAAGATATTTTTATCCATATGTCTCTACTATATTTTCCAACTGCACACCGAAGAAAAATAAAGAGAGGGAGCAATGACTCAGGTTCGGGCGCAAGAGTATTGCGGATGGCAGGCGCGTCAGTACACCCCTGACACGGGCATGTGGATCTGGGCGCATCGTGGGGCACGCAGCGTGGCCCCGGAAAATACACTGGCTGCTGCGCAGGCTGCTGTGGAACAGCAAGCGCATGGCTGGGAACTGGATGTGCAGATGACCAAAGATGGGCAACTTGTGGTGCTGCATGATTATGCTTTGCGCCGGGTCACAGATATTGCCAGTACAAAAGACTTTCCTGATCGCCGCCAGCATGTTGTCAGCGCCCTGACCTGGGCAGAGTTATCGCTTCTTGATGCTGGCTCCTGGTTTGTCCGGCGCGATCCCTTTCATACTGTGGCCAGTGGGGAAGTATCTACAGCGCAGTGCGCTGCTTTTACCGGCCAGCCCATACTGCGTCTGGATCAGGCCGTGGCCTGGACACGCAGCACGCCCTTGGGCCTTAATCTTGAGATCAAAGGCCCGCCCGGCAGGGTTGACCTGGCTCTGGCAGAGGCTGTGGCGCGGGTGGTGGATACGGCTCAGATGCCAGGGCGGATTCTTATCTCCTCCTTTGAGTACAGGTATCTGGCCCATATGCGCACGCTTCAGCGCAACATTGCCCTGGCCTGGCTTCTGACCAGACGCAACTGTCAGCAGCCGGTACCTGAGCTTATTGGCCTGGCCCAAAATATACACGCGCAGTGGG
>JAAYGZ010000439.1 GCA_012727515.1 Desulfovibrionales bacterium | reverse complement strand
TGAGCCAGCTACTGAGCCTGAGCCTGCCAAAAACGAATAGATCTATACCTCATGCCTTATGCGTTTTAGCCCCTGACACCCCTGCCAGGGGCTTTTTTGTATCTGGAGCTGACACTTTTTATCGCAGGGCCACTCATATTGTGTCCTGCTACATCCAAACATCAGCCAAAAAATGCTATAAGTTAAAGGTAATGCTTCAGCGAGCAGATGCAAAGGATTACCGGGATGTGTCCGCAATGCTTGAAGATAATCTGCTCCACCGTGAAATTTTTGAGACCCATTGCAAGCCCTCCGTGGTCACCCCATACACTAACTTTTTAGGTGGACCAGTTTTTTTGGGGCAGGTCACGCGAACGGCATATAATCCTATACCGGAATAGGGCCGAGGCCCCGGATTTAATCCATCTCGTGGACCAGTTTACAGATTTCTTCCATGGCTTTGACTGGATTTTCCTGCTGAAAAACATTGCGCCCCACGCAGACCCCGGCAGCACCAGCATCAAGCACCTCGCGCACTATGCGCAGAAATCCCTTAAAATCTCCATTTTTTGCTCCCCCGCTTACCACCACAGGCGCTGGGCAGGCAGCCACGGCACGAGCAAAACTTGGAGCATGTCCAGAATAGGGCACTTTGATAATATCTGCGCCAAGCTCTGCTCCAATACGGATGCTGTGCGTGACCAGGGCCGGGTCTGTTTCATTTACAATTTGTCCGCCCCGGGCGTAGATCATGGCCAGCAAGGGTACGCCCAGTTGATGCGCATCCTCCACGCACCCTCCTAAATCGGCAAGCATACGGTCTTCCACATCATTACCGATATTGATGTGCATGGACACCATGTCCGCACCCAGGCGCAAAGCCTCAGGGATGGAGCAGACCAGGGCCTTGTTATATGCTGGCAGGCCGTGGCGCGTTCCAGCGGACAGATGGACAATCAGCGACTGGTCCAGGCGAATTTCTGAAGCACAGGGCATGATCATACCTTTATGTAATAAAACTGCTTGAATAGGTAATTCCTGCAAACTATTGAGCAGAGCACCCACATCATCAAGACCCGGCAGAATGCCTTCTGACAAACCATGATCCAGGGGCAAAATAACAGTGCGTTTGGATTGACCTAAAAAAATTCTGGCTGCTTTGCGCAGATAGCCTATCATAATTGGCTCCTTACGTTATTAGCGATCTGTCCACAGGCAGCGACTGCCTTTGACAGTGAGAAATCCAAGGGGAAGATTCCGATAATACAAAGCTTTCTTTTTGACCTTTTCAGAGCAGGTACGGCTTTGTCCAGCCAGGAGCGCATGAATATCTGCACAGGCATCCACAACCAGGGCGTGCTCATCTGGCTCATGCGGCATAAAAACACGCAAGGTCGGATCAGGCAGAATTGTTTTCCCGGCAATCTTGCCCACAGAAAACCCTTGCCAGCGTAAATCCGGGCTTATGGCCTGGGCTGCTTCGCGCATCAGATACAATCGGCCATTGACCGCTAAAAAAGAATGCGCTGGCAGAAAATCAGTGTTCAGACCTGTTTGAGCCACAAATTCTCTGGCGCTGAGCACCTGGCCTGCTGGTGGCCTGTGGGGCTGCATAGGCTGGTGTGCAATTTTCTGACCTGATTTACGGAGTTTGGCCAGAAAAAAACCCTGGGCCTGGCTTTGCTCTCCGTGCACAAGCAAACACCCAGGCAAGGACCGGGCATAGGAGAAACCAGGAAAAGGTGAAAGCTCACAAACCTCAAGGCCCAGTTCATCCCGGACAAAGCAGATCTGATCCTCATTTTCCCGCTCATTGGTCGTGCAGGTGGAATAGACCAGTTCTCCGCCAGGAGCGAGCAGGGCGTGCGCGGCTCGCAAAAGATCGCGTTGCAAGGCTTCCAAAGGCTGGGTTTTGTCTGCGCTCCACATGCGCATGGCCTGGGGATTTTTTTCCACTGTGCCCCAGCCGCTACAGGGCGCATCAAGTAAGATATGCGAACAACTCTGGTGTGGTAAGGGCAATTCCTGGCCAGGATATTTACAGGTGATGACATTACCGCACCCAAGATGCCGCATGTTCACGCGCAAGGTGGCCAAGCGATCAGGGCTTGGTTCATTAACCACTACCAGCCCATGCGCGCCAACCAGGGCTGAGAGTAAACTTGTTTTACTGCCAGGGCTGGCGCAGACATCAAGCACAGTATCTGCGGCGTGTGGAGCCAGGGCCAGGGGCGGGAGCATGGATGATTTGTCCTGAATATAGATATAGCCAAAGCGAGCAGCCAGACTGCGGCCAAGGGGAACAGGCTCGTGCACAAGAGTACGGGCCAGGGCGTAAAAAGGCTCTGGAGCAAAGGAAAAACCTTCGGCCTGCAGCAAGGCTTCCACATCAGAAACCTGCTCAGGAGTGCAGCTCAGGCGAAAGGATCGAGGAGTGGTTTTCATAACTGATAACAGCTGGAATGCACTGATTAAAATGTCATTACTAACACAGGCGGGCGCGTACCCGGACAGGGTGAGTGATTACAATGGCGTAACCAGCCCGACCCCAGTACAATTTGACAAGCGTGTCTGTAGCTATCAAGAAAAGCCCTGTCAAAGCAGAGGCACATGCACCATGAAAACTCCGGTCCAGATTGTTACAGTAAGCCCTGAAGAAAGCGGTCAGAAGCTCTTTGCATTTTTGCGAGCACGCACGGGCCAGCATCTTCCTGAGGCCTTGTGTATGCGCGTGGTGCGCACGGGCCAGGTGCGCATTGATGGAAGGCGCTGTAAACCTTTTGACCGTGTTCTGGCCGGTCAGACTGTGCGCATTCCACCCCTGGAAATTCAAAATCAGGCAGGGCCGCAGAAAAACACAACCAGTGTTTCCGTGGAGCGGGTTTTTGAAAACAGCGATATGATTGCTCTGCATAAGCCCTCAGGCCTTCCAGTGCATGGCGGTTCTGGGTGGACAGACTCGTTGCGTGATCGCCTGGCTGCCCTGCCCTGGCCCACACCGTTTATTCCTGTGCCAGTGCATCGTCTGGACCGGGATACTTCTGGCATTGTCCTGTGCGCCAAAACCCATGCTTGTGTGCGCGCCATGCACGCGCAGTGGCAGAGCGTGACCAAGGCCTATCTGTGCTGGGTGCAGGGAGTCTGGCCCTGGAAGAGTTGGCATACCCTGACCAGCTTACTTGAAAAAAAGAAAACCACCCAGGGCCAACGCATGGTTCCAGGCACAGGCAAAACAGCCATTACCCATGTTTTGCCTGTAGCCAGTCAGGCCGATTCCACCCTGCTTCTTGTGGTTTTGGGCACTGGCCGCACGCACCAGATCCGCGTTCATCTGGCCCAGGCCGGACACGCCATTTATGGTGATGGTAAATACGGCACACCAGGGTCACGGCTCCTGCTGCACGCGACCATGCTGCGCTGGCCAGGGCAGAGCATTCTATGCTGGCCAGACTGGCAAGCCCCATATACCATTACTTCTGCACTGCGTCAGCGCGTAGTGCATATTCTTGATTCTGCCCCAACCAAGGAGGCTTCTCATGTCTGAATATAGCGCATCCAGTGACCAAACCCCTCAAGCACCACCGCCATCGCCCATACAATCTTTTGGCTGGTGGCTGGGTTGTGCGCTCCTTATTGCTGCCACAACCTGGGTTCGCCTGTGGTTTATTCGCACAGGCCAGCTTAATCTGGCTCCTGATGAAGCCCAGTACTGGGACTGGAGCCGGACCTTGCAGTGGTCGTATTATTCCAAAGGCCCCCTTATTGCCTATATAAATCGCCTTGGGGATATGCTCTTTGGGGCTACGGAGCTTGGAGTACGCGCAGGCGCTCTGGCTGGCTCAGTGCTGATGCAGGTTGTGGCTGTGGCGTGGATTGGCGGGCTTCTCAAGCGCCCGCGACTGGCATTCTGGATGCTGGCCCTGCTTAACACAACCCTGCTTTTTATGGCAGGCAGTCTGCTCATGACCACGGATAATCCTTTGCTCGTGTGCTGGATGCTGGCCCTGGTCTGCTTGTATTTTTGCCTGGAAAGAGGTGGGCGTGCGGCCTGGATTGGCCTTAGTCTGTGTCTGGTTGTGGGTATCTGGGCCAAATACACCATGCTTTTTTTTCTGCCCCTGGCCCTGCTTGCCAGTCTGTGGGTGGGTCGTGATCAGAATCTGCCTGCCAGATTCTGGCGCAATATGTTCAAAACTCTGGCTGTGGGTGCGTGTATCGGCCTTGTCCCTATTGTGGTCTGGAACGCAGGACACGACTGGGCGGGCCTTAAGCATGTGCTCTACCGAGGCGCCCTGGCCGGAGACAAGGCCGCTGTTTTTTTCAAGCTCAAGCATTTTCCTGAATACCTGGGCAGTCAGTTTGGCGTACTGACCCCGTGGTGGCTGATCTTTGTCCTGTTTGGAGCCTGGAACCTCACTCGCCAGCTTTGTTCTCGCTCGCCTCAGGCAGATCTCTATGGCGTGCCACGCAGCGTGGCCATTGTGCTTGTTGTTTTTTTCTGGCCGGTCTGGATTGGCTTTGTACTGTGGAGCCTGCATGCCAAAGTAGAGGCCAACTGGTCTGCGGCGTGTTATCCTGCAGGCATTATTCTGGGCGCCCTGGCTCTGGAGCGCAGCGTGCATGAAGTCAGGTCAAAATGGCGCTTTGCCTGGCCAGGCCTTGGCCTTTTTGTGTTTCTTCTCCTGCATGGCCAGGGCTTTCTTCCTTTTGATGGCCCTAAAAATCCGGTTCATCGTTTGCTTGGCTGGCAGGATTTAGGCGCACAGGTCCATACTCTGCTGGAGGAAGAATTAGGTGGCTCGGACGTGGCTTTTGTTTGCAGTGATGAATACGGGGTAACAGCAGAGCTGTCATTTTACGTGCCTGGTCAGAAGCGAGCATTTTGCCTGGCCGGAGGACGCAAAATGAATCAGTATGATCTCTGGGCTGGTCCTGGGCCTGAATATGAAAACGCTCTTTTTGTGGTCAAAGGAAACAAAACAGCACCACCAGAACACCTGGTCCAGCTTTTTGAACGCATTGATGGGCCGCGCAGTGTAGCGACAACCCACGGGCAACGCCAGGGCCAGAGTTTTACTGTTTTTCTGTGTTTTGGATTTCAGGGAAATTGGCCTGAGACTGAGCAAGACGTGTATTGATGCTTCTGGGGTCTGGCAAAGTGTCAAGGCCCTCAAGCTGTGCACAATCAGGATTGGAATGCACATAGGCACAGGTAACCTGAAAATCTTCCAGAGTGTGCGGTTCCAGGGTCATGCTGATATCTGGATGCACACGTAAAAACTGGGCAACACGGGGCCAGGGTATATTGCCTTGGCCCAGCCCAAGATGTTGGTCTGCGCTGCCGTCATTGTCATGAAGATGGACATGGCCGATCCATGAACGCAGCTCTGTCAGCCACTGCCCCAGATCACCGCGTGCAGTGCCTTGCCCAAAACTGTTCCAATGCCCCAGATCAAAGCACAGTCGAGCTCTGCCCTGCAAGGCCTCAAGCACAGCAAGCACGGGCTTTGGCGTTTGTTCCCAGACATTTTCCAGAAACAAAGGCACCTGACCCAGATGATCAAGCACTGTGCCCCAGGTGGTAACAGATTTGTCCACCCAGTCTTCCCAGCGCGGGGCAGATATCCAGTCCACAAAATCAAGATGCGCCACACAGTGAACAGGTGCATAGATGCGGGCCAGGTCAATGGCCTGGCACAGTCTGTCCACGCAAAGCTGGCGCACACGCTCATCGCTGCTGCCTGGATGCAAGTCCATAAAGGGCAGGTGAACGGCACAATGCAGGCCTGCCTGGTGCAACATGGCAGCAGTG
>JAAYGZ010000048.1 GCA_012727515.1 Desulfovibrionales bacterium | reverse complement strand
ATGATTGATATTATCCCGGCCAGAGATAGTGATTATGAAGCGGTGCGCGGCCTGATCCACAAACTTAACCTTGATACAACCACGCCATGACCCGCCTGTTCTCACGTTTCAGATTTGAGACCAAACTCAACCTGGGAATCATCGCTATTGTGAGCATCATTGCGCTGGTTTTACTGCCCATGGTTGCCCGCATGACCAGTTCCGCACTCAAGGAAGAAAGTAAAAAACGCGGCAGCGCCCTGGCAGAGAGCCTTGCGGCCCGCGCTGTTGAACCTCTGCTGGCCCAGGACTATCTCCGGCTGCGCAATATGGTCGGCGAAACCGGCGATATCGTCTATGCCTTTATTCAGAACAGTCAGGGCCATGTGGTCACGCATTCCTTTCCCAAAGGCTTTCCGGTTGATCTTATCAGCGTCAATACAGTGAACACCACAGAGCGCGTTCATGTACGCCTTCTCGATACAGGCCAGATTTTTATTTATGATTTTGCCTCGCCCATTGTGGTGGCAGAAGAGCGCATTGGCACAGTGCGCATAGGCCTGTCCAAATCGCGTATCAGCGCAACAACCCAGCAACTGGTTTCTGCCATTGCCACCTTGTTTGGCGGAGTACTCTTTGCCGCAGTGGCCCTGGGCAGCCTTTTTGCGCGCACAGTAACGCGCCGCCTGGCCCAATTGCGCACCCATGCCGAAGAAATGGTCACTGGCGATATGGAATTTATTTCTCTGGCAGACAGCAAAACGCCATGCTGGGAAATCATGCATTGCAAAGAAGCCAAATGCCCTGCCTACCTCGACCACGAACGACGCTGCTGGCTTGTGCCTGGCACATTCTGCGCTCACCATGCCTGCAAGCTCGGACCAAAGCCCGAAAGCTGTCATGATTGTCCTGTTTTTGTGCAAAGCGTGGGCGATGAAATCCAGGATTTGACAGAAACTTTTGATTTCATGGCCTATACCCTGCGCGAGCACATCCGGGGCCTGCGCACTGCTGAACGCACCCTGACCAACCAGCAGCGCCTTCTTACCACTGTTCTGGACATGAACCCGGACCTTATTTCCATGGTTGACTCGCGCATGATCTACCAGACCGCCAACCGCGCTTTTGCCCAGGCTGTTGGCAAAAGCGTGCGCGAAATCCAGAACATGAACGACTTCCATCTTTTCCCGGAAGAAGAAGCAGAGCGCCGCAATTTAGAAGGCCGCGAAGTGCTGCAAACTGGCAGCCGGGTTGATCGGCAAGAGCGCGTGGAAACTGTCCGTGGCATAAAATGGTTTCATGTGGTGCAGATTCCTGTTCGGGATGATCATAACCATATTGTTGGCCTGTTGCGTATGGACCGTGATATTACCAACATCAAGGAATATGAACAGCAGCTTATCCAGGCTCAGAAAATGGAATCCATTGGCAAGCTGGCTGGCGGCGTGGCCCATGAAATAAACACCCCGCTGGGTGTTATTTTAGGCTACGCGCAGTTGTTGCAGGATGATGTGCCCGCAGACAGCCAGATTGCCCAGGATTTGGCTATTATTGAAAAACAGGCCAAGGTCTGCCGCAAAATCGTGGCTGACCTGCTTGGTTTTTCCCGCCAGGCCCAAAGCGATAAACTGGAAATGTGTTTTAATAATTCAGTCATGGAAGCCATCAGCCTGGTGCGCCATGCCTTTGAACTTGACCGGGTTATGATTGTCACCAGGCTTGATGACAGATACCCCATCATTTACGGCGATCCGGAAAAACTCAAACAGGTCTGGCTTAATTTTTTAACCAATGCCAAGGACTCTATGCCGCACACAGGCGGGGTCATTGTTGTATCCACAGAGTTAAAAACCCCGCTGGGCATTGTGAGTCTGGAAGTTGCCGACAGTGGCAGCGGCATTCCGCCTGCAGCAGTAAAGAAAATTTTTGATCCTTTTTTTACCACCAAATCCGTGGGCAAAGGCACAGGCCTTGGGCTCTCTGTCTCGTTTGGCATTATTAAAGATCATCAGGGAGAAATCCGCGTTACCAGCCCCTTGCCCGATGATTTTTCCATGCCCGACCTGCCTGACGGTGCAGTGCGCGGGCCAGGTACTGTTTTTGCGGTGGACATTCCCCTGGACCACTGTACTGATTTCTAACCCTGATATGATACGGAGGAATCATGGCTGTTATTGTTGTTGTGGATGACGTATCTGACGCCGGAGTGATGATTAAACGCATTCTGGAGCGCCAAGGACATAAAGTAACTCCATTTACTGAAGAAGAAGATGCCATCAAGCATGTGGCCAAAGGTGGTACAGATCTGGCCATTTTAGATATTAAGCTGAAAAAAATGACCGGAGTGGATGTGCTGGCTGAAATGCGCAAATCTGCTCCTGACCTGAAAGTTATTATGCTGACCGGATATCCGACTCTGGAAACAGCGCGGGAATCTCTCAAACTGGGAGCCAGTGAATACTGTGTAAAACCCATTGATAAAGAAGAACTGGAATCCAAGGTAGCAGAAGTGCTGGGCCTGTAATGTAAGCCGGAGAAACCATGATTTTACGCCACCTGCTGCGCCATGTAACTACCCTGTTTGCCCGTCCGGAAACGCATATCCGCACGCGGTACGCGCATTTTAAAAATCTGCTGCGGGCAGATGGCAAAGCCCTGGACCTTATTGCTGACCTGGAAAGCCATCTTTATGGTCATGATCCTGCTGATCTGGAACGTAGTATCTGGATGATCGACATGCTGCACCAGGAAGTGCGCACCATGGTCTCCTGCCTGCACAGCATGAATCCGGACGCATACCCGGATCTTTTCCCTGCCCTGGAACGCATTGCCGGCAAAAGCAGTGCAGAGCATTTGCAGAGCCCTTTACCCGACACCCCGCCATATATTATTGATCTGGACCAGGCCGCTGATCTTCCACGCCAGGCCGGTGGCAAAGCCGCTAACCTGTCGCGAGTCAAACAGCTGGGAGCGCCCACTCCACCTGGATTTGTCATCACAGCCTCTGCTTTTGCCCGCGTTATTCGGGATAATGGGCTGGATGAAGAAATCCGCCACAGATTCCGCCAGGTACGTTTGTCAGCCCCGGATGAAATCATCCGCATTACAGGCGAGATACAAGAGCTTATTCTTGACGCTCAGATTCCAGCAGACCTGGCCGAACAGATTGTAGCTGCTACCCATGCCCTGGCTCCACACGGGCAGCTCCTGGCCGTGCGCTCAAGCGCCCTGGCTGAAGATGGAGAGATCTCTTTTGCCGGCCAATACGCCAGCGAGCTTGATGTACAGCCTGACGCTATTTTAAGTGCCTACAAGCGAGTGTTAGCTGGCAAGTATTGCCCACGCGCCCTTTCTTACCGGGTTCGCCACGGCTTATCTGATACAGACACAGCTATGGCTGTTTTGGTTTTGCCTATGGTGCAGGCCCGCTGGGCTGGCGTGGTCTATACTTCTGACCCGGCCTGCCCTGCGGTTGGCGGGGAGGCCATGGGCGTTTATGTTGTGGATGGCGTGGCAGCAGAATTGGTTGATGGCTCATCAACCCCGGGGAAATATTATTTGTCCAGACAAGAGCAGCCCACCGTGTTACAGGGCTGCGCCTGTGAAGGCCATGTGGTGCTGGCTGAAGAGATTCTGCGCGAACTGGGCCGGTGGTGTATGTATCTGGAAACCAGCTTTGGCCTGCCTTTGGATGTGGAATGGGCCTATGGGGCGCAGGGGTTGGCCATTGTCCAGGCCAGACCACTGCACCAGGACAAAGACCCGGCCCCGGTGATTTCAGATGATATTGACCCCCGGAGCATCCTGCTTTCCGGACTGGAGTGCGCCTCTCCTGGCGCAGCCTGTGGACCTGTTTTTTGCGCGCCAACAGGGGCGGATTTCCGTCATATTCCTCAGGGTTCGGTAGTTTTTACACCCTCTCTGCGCCCTGCCCTGTCACAATTTTTTGATCGCCTGGTCGCTATTGTGGCCACCAGCGGCTCCAGGGCCAGCCATTGCGCTTCTGTGGCCAGAGAACGCGGCATTCCTGTTTTGGTGGGCAATACAGAACTGTCCTGTCCGGCCAATCAGACCGTAACCGTGGATGCTGTGTCAGGTCAGATTTGTAGCGGATGCCTGCCCGGGCTTCTGGAACAGGATAAATCAACCAAAGCAGCCTCAGCCCATCTTCGCCACGACCTGGCAGCTCTGGCCGAGCAGACAGTTGTCCTTAGCCTTACTGATCCTGATGCGCCCAATTTTTCGCCCCGGGGCTGTGTGTCCTTTCATGATCTGGTGCGTTTTTGCCATGAAAAAAGCGTACTTGAAATGTTCACCCTGGTTGATCGCAAAGGCCGGGGCATGGGTCGGTCACGCCGCCTGCAGACAGACCTGCCCCTGGTGCTCTATGTACTGGATTTAGATCATGGTTT
>JAAYGZ010000438.1 GCA_012727515.1 Desulfovibrionales bacterium | reverse complement strand
CCTATGTGCTGCATGTTGATTTTGGCAGCGACCTTGGGGTGAAAAAATCAAGCGCACAGATAACTCATCTCTACACGCCCGAAGATTTGCAGGACAAGCTGGTTGTGGCTGTTGTCAATTTTCCCAAGAAGCAAATTGGCCCGGTAATGTCAGAATGTCTTATCACAGGATTTGCCAATGAAGATGGCCATGTGGCCCTGTGTGTGCCAGACAAGGACGTTCCGCTGGGGGCAAAATTATTCTGATTTTTTCACACGTAAGATACAACACAGCAGGGGCGTGCCGAGTATGCCCGCCCTTGTGTCTTTATCGGCCATTTTCAGGCCAGCCAGTGCATCAGGATTTTCCTCTCTCTTGCTTTTCTCCTTCTTTTCATCCATTAAAAACTGCATTCTGCCAGGAAGCAGGGTGCTTTGCTGGTGTAGCGCCTAACCCCAACCCTCGCTGTGCGAGTAGGAGGCTTCTCGTGACTAAAAAGCTAACAACTGCTGTTGGTGCTCCTGTTGTTGACAATCAAAATGTTATGACTGCTGGTCCACGCGGCCCGCAGCTTTTGCAAGATGTCTGGTTTCTGGAAAAACTGGCTCATTTTGACCGTGAAGTCATTCCAGAGCGGCGTATGCACGCCAAAGGCTCTGGAGCGCATGGCACATTCACGGTTACGCACGATATCAGCGCTTATACGCGGGCTAAGGTTTTTGCAGGCATTGGCAAAAAAACCGATGTGTTTATACGCTTCTCCACAGTGGCAGGAGAGCGTGGGGCAGCAGATGCAGAGCGGGATATCCGAGGCTTTGCCATCAAATTCTACACGGAAGAAGGCAACTGGGACCTGGTGGGCAATAACACGCCGGTGTTTTTTTTACGTGATCCGTTGAAGTTCCCGGACCTGAATCATGCAGTAAAACGCGATCCGCGTACTAATCTGCGCAGCCCGAAAAATAACTGGGATTTTTGGAGCAATCTGCCAGAGGCTTTGCACCAGGTCACTGTTGTTATGAGTGATCGGGGTATTCCGGCTACATATCGTCATATGCATGGTTTTGGCAGCCATACGTTCAGCTTTATCAATGACAAAAATGAGCGGGTCTGGTGTAAATTTCATCTCAGAACCCAGCAGGGCATTAAAAACCTGACTGATGCCGAAGCCGAAGCTCTTGTGGGCAAATGCCGGGAAAGTCATCAGCGTGACCTGTATGACAGTATTGAAAAGGGCGATTTTCCACGCTGGACCATGTATGTACAGATTATGACAGAAGAAAAAGCAGCAAGCCTCTCCTACCATCCTTTTGATCTGACCAAAGTCTGGTATCACGAGGATGCACCACTCATTGAAGTGGGTGTGCTGGAACTTAACCGAAATCCGGAAAACTATTTTGCCGAAGTGGAACAGGCCGCATTTAATCCGGCCAATGTTGTGCCAGGCATTGGGTTTTCACCCGACAAAATGCTGCAGGGCCGTCTTTTTTCCTATGGCGATGCCCAGCGCTACCGCCTTGGCGTCAATCACAATCTGATTCCGGTTAATCAGGCCCGTTGCCCTGTGCATAGCTACCACCGTGATGGCTCCATGCGCGTGGACAGCAATTATGGTAGTACCCTGGGCTATGAACCAAACAGCTATGGTCAGTGGCAGGAACAGCCTGAATATGCGGAACCACCGCTTTCTCTTTCAGGAGCAGCAGCGCACTGGAACGCCAGGGAAGATGATGCAGACTATTATACTCAGCCCGGCAAACTCTTTCGGCTTATGAGTCCAGAACAGCAGGAAGTTTTGTTTGGCAATACTGCCCGGAACATGGGCGATGCTCCGGAAGAAATAAAAATCCGCCACATCAAGAACTGTCTGCAGGCAGACCCGGCCTATGGAGCAGGTGTGGCCAAGGCCCTTGGTATAGATATGGCTAAGGTGTGAGTGCTGTAACAAGAGAAAGGTTATGCACTTTTTGTGTTGACATTACGGATGGTTTCCTTCAGAAGCCTTTCCACGTTGTGGGGCTGTAGCTCAGCTGGGAGAGCGCTTGAATGGCATTCAAGAGGTCGTCAGTTCGATCCTGATCAGCTCCACCACTTAAAACCACATAAAATTCCACTTGAATGCCGCGAAAAGCCGTCCGAAAGGGCGGCTTTTTGTTTTTCTGTGTCAAAAGGTGTTGGCACCTGAAGTGGTCAGCCAGAGGCCGATTCCCTCTAATTTGCCAGCAGAGGGCAAAAAACAAGGATGGCTACACGGCAGCTCCACGTGTGTCACGAGACTTTGCCTGCAAGGGCGGTTTTTTTGTAGGTATATGCTGCCCCTCTTCAGCGTAATTTTATGATTGCGTGACAGCATGGCCTTATGCAAGGTGCTGACAACAGCATGGACAGGAGCACTGCACGATGCGTCCCATGTTGTCGCTGCACAGAGTACATTTTTAAAAGATACAAAGGGGGAACACGATGAGAAAGATAATGATCATGCTGGCTGCATGTGTTCTGTTTGCAGGATGTGCGCATCTGGGCAAGCCTGTGGAGTCACCAACAGTGCATCTGGTCAATGTAACTCCGGCCAGCAGTACGCTTTTTGAACAGCGGGTGCGCCTGACCTTGCGGGTAGTTAACCCCAATCAGTTCAGTCTGTCCTGGAGCGGCTGCAAGGTGTCCGCTCGTTTTAATGATCAGGATCTGCTCTCTGGCGTTTCCACTAAAAGCGGCAAAGTAGAAGGCTTGGGAGAGACAAATTTTACAGTGGAAGCCTCAGCTTCTACCTTTGATGTTTTGCGCCAGATCCTGAATTTCCAGCAGGCCCAACAAAAACTAAGCTATCAGTTGGACGGGGCTTTATACTTAAGCGGAGTAGGGGCTGAAGCTGTGCCCTTTTCAACTACAGGCACACTCTGGGATTCACGTGTCATAAAATAGAGATTAGGAAGCTGGGACGTGCTGGTTACTTCTGTTTATTGCAAGGAGGGCACAAGCCTGACGCGGACCTGAATCCGCCAGGGTGCGTACTCGATAGGGGACGGAACAGAAATAGCCAGCACGTGCTTTTTTATCATAGTGTGTGGGCGTCTTCTTCAACCTGAGCAATCATTTTCTGACGTTCATCCATGATGCGCCGGGCAAGGGCTGGATCATGCAGGGCCAGAATTTGTGCTGCCAGCCAGGCAGCATTGCGGGCGCCAACCTTATCCAGTGCCAGCGTGCCTACAGGAAACCCTGGTGGCATCTGCACCGTGGCCAGCAGCGCGTCCATGCCTCCCAAAGAAGAAGCAGTAACAGGAATACCTAAAACCGGGCGAATGGTCTTGGCTGCCACAGCTCCTGCCAGGTGCGCGGCCAGTCCAGCCGCACAGATAAAAACCTGCACGCCATCACGTTCCAGCTCTGCAACCAGCGTGGCTGTGCGTTCTGGGGTGCGGTGGGCAGAAGTAATGGTAAACACATAGCTGATATCTAATTTGTCCAGAATATCTGCGCAGGGCCTGATTGTGGATTCATCAGACTTGCTGCCCATAAAAATAGCGACCTGCGGCATATTACCTTCCTAATCCTTTGTTGGCGATATCTGAGCGATAATAGGCATTTTCAAAAGAAATAGCCTCTACCCCGGCATAGGCTGTCTCACGTGCCTGGGCCAGGCTCGTGCCCAGGGCTGTAACACCAAGTACGCGGCCACCAGAGGTACGTATTTTCTGTCCATCTGTTGTTGTTCCGGCATGAAAAACCGTAACGCCAGGGCACTTGGCTGCTTCGTGCAGGCCAGAAATTTCCATGCCTTTGGGATAGCTCTGAGGATAACCCTTGGCAGCCATAACCACGCAACAACTCGGTTCAGGCGAAAAATGCACCAACTCCGGGCGCAATCTGCCCTGCACACAGGCCAGCATGATCTCTACCAGGTCTGACTGCAGCCGGGCCATGAGGGGCTGGCATTCCGGATCGCCAAAGCGCACATTATACTCAAGCACCATAGGCCCGTGCGGTGTAAACATGAGGCCAGCATACAGTACGCCTTTAAATGGATGGCCTTGGGCAGCCATGTCCTGAACAATGGGCCTGATAACCCTGTCGGTCATGGCCTGGACCTCATCATCGGGCAAAACAGGGGCTGGGCTGTAGGCACCCATGCCGCCAGTATTAGGGCCAGTATCATTATCACCAATGCGCTTGTGGTCTTGCAGGGAAGGCATGGGAATCACCGTAGTTCCATCGCAAAAAGCCAGAAGCGAGGCTTCTTCACCCTGCAAGGCTTCTTCAACAATGATTTTTTCTCCGGCCTGACCAAAGACCTTGCTCACCATCATGTCATGGAGGGCCTGTTCAGCTTCCTGATATGTCTGGGCAATGACCACGCCCTTGCCAGCGGCCAGGCCATCGGCCTTGATGACCATGGGCAGTGGATGGGCACGAACATAGGCCAGGGCAGGTTCATAGGCATCAAAAACCTGAAATTTCGCAGTGGGCACGCCAGTGCGCTGCATCATCTCTTTGGCAAACTGTTTGGAGCCTTCAAGTTGTGCGGCATAGGCACAGGGGCCAAAGCAGGCAATGCCGTGGCTGGCAAGGGTGTCTGTCAGCCCCAGTGTCAGGGGAACTTCCGGGCCTGCAACAACCAGATCAATTTTTTTGTCCTGGGCAAAAGCCACAAGCCCTGGAATATCTGTATCGGCAATGGGCACATTGTGTCCCAAAGTGGCTGTGCCGCCATTGCCTGGTGCGATGTACAGGGTATTGTTTGGATTGTGGCGGATTTTCCACGCCAGAGCGTGTTCTCGTCCGCCTGATCCGACCAGCAGTATATTCACGCTACCTCCTTGTGGTGCTGATGAAACATCTTAGGGACGTCGTTTGAAAAGTTTTTCCAGGTCCATACTGTTCCAGGAAATGGCCACGGGCCGTCCGTGCGGGCAGAATTGCCGCTCCGGGAGTATGCGCCAGGATTCAATCAGGGCCAGGGCTTCGTGCCGGGAGAGAGTGGTTCCTGCTTTGATTGCTGATTTGCAGGCCAGCATGGCCCACAGGTCATGGAGTGAACGGTCCTTGGCATGAAGTACGTCCTGGACAAAAGCCTTGGCCCTGGCAGCTGAAAGAAGTGCTGGCACAGCCTGAACGAACAGGGTTGAACCATCCAGGCGCACAGTAAAGCCCAGTTCATGGAGTCTGGGAAAAAGCTCGTGCAGCTCTTCCATTTGGCTGGGGTGCAGAGGAATTTCCAGCGGGATCAGCAGGGGCTGGCGTTCATGCACTGTGTCAGACCGGGACAGCAAAGCGTACAGAACACGCTCGTGCGCTGCATGCTGATCAAGAAGAGTCAGGCCATTGGGTTCTGCCAGCACCAGATATGTATCCAAAATCTGCCCCAAGTAGGTGCCTGGTTGCGACTGGCTGTGAGAAATCTGATGTACTGCCTGGGCTGGGTCTGGCTGAACAGCCTGGTTTGCAGGCTGGGCTTGAGGCCGTGTCTGGTGCGTAGCGCCAGGCATGATCTGGGGTGCAGCAGACGCATATGTCAGGGGCTTTTCAGCACACAGTGCTTCAGCCAGGCGTGAACGGGACAAGGGAAGAGCGGGTTGTTCTGGTTGCGCGTAGGGCATGGAAGGCAGGGCAGTTGCAGGAAGCACATGAGAACGCGGTGCAGTTCCCTGGGTTCCCTGGTGGGCGTTGCGATCCAAAGCCATGATAATTGCCCGGCGCACGGCCTGAAAAATACTGCCTTCATCCTGAAAACGAACTTCGGTTTTGGCAGGATGCACATTGACATCCACGTCTTCCGGGGGAAGCTCCAGAAAAATTACTGCCTGGGGATATTCCTTGCCCAGAATACGGCCCCGATAGGCTTCGCGCACCGCACTGAGCATGGTTTTGTCCTGGACCGGGCGCTTGTTCACATACATATAAATGCGGTCAGCCCTGGCCTGGGCCAAGGCAGGAGCACCTGCCAGACCAGTTACCGTGAGCTGATCCTGAGAGAAATTTACCTCTGCCAGGTCATGGAGGAGTTGGGGCGGCCAGACCGCGCCCAGTCGTTGGGCAAGGGATTGTCCGGCCAGAAAATGAAAGACACTGCGCTCGCCCATGAGCAGTTCTACATCCAGATGTGGATGGGCCAGGGCCATGCGCATCAGAACATCAGAACATTTGCGGGCTTCTGTGGCTGGCTGCTTGAGAAATTTGAGCCGTGCCGGAACATTGGCAAAAAGATCACGGACCTCAATATCTGTGCCCTGAGGCAGGGACGCGGGCATGGGCTGGCTTAAGGTTCCAAAGACAGACTCCACGGCCATGCCTTCTCCGTCAGCCAGGGCTGAGGCCAGGGAAAAGCGCGAAACCGAAGCAATGCTGGGCAGGGCCTCGCCGCGAAAGCCAAAGCTATGGATGGTGGTCAGATCATTGAGAGAAGAAATTTTACTGGTGGCATGACGGGTCAGGGCAAGAGCAAGTTGGTCCTCTGCAATGCCGTATCCATTATCACTGACCTTAATAAAGGACTGCCCGCCATCACGAATATGAACGCGAATCCGTGTGGCCTGGGCATCAAGAGCGTTTTCCACCAATTCTTTAAGCACACTGGCCGGGCGTTCCACGACTTCGCCGGCAGCAATCTGGTTTTGCAAATCAATGGGCAAAGAGCGAATAGGCGGGCGGTGCAGCATGCTAGCGTCCAAAAGAGCCAAGTTGGGCCAGGTTAAAAAAGAGGCCAAAACGGGTATCTGTATCTGAGATACTCCAGTACACTTCAGTGGAAAAGCATTGGTGGTCATAGCGTACGGACAGGCGTTTTTCGAGATCTGTGCTGGATTCATAATCCACACGGTACAGAAAATCTGCTGACCAGTGATTATTGATACGCAGCCCGCCGCCAAAACCAGCAATACGTTCACGCTCCTGATTCTGGCGGGTGAACTCGTTGAGTGCTTCCAGAAAATCAAGGCTGAAACTTCCATAGGCCAGGTCTGAATGAAGAAACAGGCTGTGCTCGTGCTCGGTGATTTTGTTAAGATATGGAGAGTACCAGCTTTTGTTGCGCACAGAGACCCAGGGGGTAAGTTCTGTGGTCAGGTCAGCCAGAATATCAGTGAAGGGGCGACGAGCATAGGCGTGCAGATCTTCTGTGCGCGAGGCTTCTTCAATATTATAGCCCTGTTCCAGGCGCAGGCGACCCAGTTCAAAATAATCGTACACAGCGCCCAAGGCCCCTTGTTTATTTGGATCTGGCTGAAGCCGACCTGTCTTGGTGGTGAGGATATTGGTCAGGGAATAGCGCAGCTCATTGGTGGCTTCTATGCGGTCCAGGGGATCAAAATAGGGCAGATCATCCTGCTTTATATCCGGAATATAAGTATATTCCAGTCTGGGTTGGATGGCGTGTCTGATGTCTAGCCAGGTGTCTTGGTCCGCAGACAGGTCTGCATTTGTGGCCAGAGAAAAAATACGTGAGAGTTCTGTGTATGCTGTGGCGGAGAAATCCGGCACAGAGCGGGACCTGACATCATGCTCGTTATCCACCTGCTCGTCATTTTCAAAACGCTGAAGAAAATACGTTGTCCCGCGCCAGCCAGCCTTGGGGATAAGGCTGCCGAATTCAACATGAAATGGAAAACTTATGATCGGATGAACATCAAAGCGCGTGCCTGTGGTTCCGTATTCACGCCAGAACGAGACAAATTGTCCAGAGCCTTCAAATGTAAAGGGCGTTGCCGCAAGCGACACCGGATACACATGCAGGTTGATTTCAGGGAGGCGCTGGATCGTTGGGTCTGCGCTGTGATCCATGCCCGGATTTTTGTTATTGTTACCGTAGGTGAGGTTTTGTGTGTATTCAAGGAGCCCCTGCACCCCGACCTGGGCCCAGTTATGGCTGATAAGCATTCGGTTTACGCGCAGATTGTTATCATTGTCCTCAATATCACGACCAAAAGATTGCAAAAAATCACGTCTGGATTTTTTGAATCCAGAATATCCAGAGGAAAAATCACGCAAATAATCCTGATCTGAGACCAGATCCAGATCCATTTTAAGAATCCAGTCTGGCTCGCCCAGGTAGCCATCATATTTGCCGCGAATCCACCAGCGGCTTTTGTTGGACCGGGTCATGTCCTGATTGTCTTCGTAGCGCGATGTGCTCTCGGTTTGCAGATCTTGTAAATAATCCACATGCCACAGGCCTTTTGAATGGATGTTTGGAGTATGGCGATATTCTGCTCCGAGCATCAGCCCCCTGGTGGTCATGGCATTGGCAAACAGGGTGATGTCATGCTCTTCGCCAAGCACATGATAGTATGGTTGATTAACAAATAATCCAAGCCGATCGCTGGAGCCTATTTCAGGAATCAGAAATCCGCTTTGACGCTTGGTTTTTACAGGAATGACCGCATAGGGTGAAAAGAGCAGGGGCTGGTCAAGAACCTGAAACCGGGGCCCCCATAAATGCGCGTAGCCATCCACAGTAACATCGCCGCGTGTGGTCTTGATGGACCATGCCGGGCGGTCTCCATCGCAGATAGTTACTGTGGCTTCACGAAATTCATATGTTTCCGGGCCTGTTTTTTTAAGCAGAGCGCCTGTGAAATACATGTGCGGATCATCCATAAAAATCTGGCCATCTTTAAGCCAGCCTGTATTGGAGTCCAGATCGAATTCCGCTTCATCAGCCTTGAGGTAGTCTCCCTGGAATTTTGCGTCGATATTTCCTTTTAAGTACACCCATTTTGTTGAGTGATAGTAGCGTGCATAGTCTGCCTTGATGTAATCTCCCTGGCGGTCAAGAACCACATTGCCAAATGCCTCAACAAAGTTGTTATCATGGCTGGCAGCGGTTTTGTCCGCATACAGCCGCCATGTCTCAGCGTTTGCATTCTGGAGAAGAAGACCAAGGAGGCCAACCAGGGCAATAAAAGAATGAAGCAAAGATTTTTTCATGAGGTGTGCTGTTCTAAAAAGCGTGGGCTGTGATTCCTTGTGGATTTGTTCATCAAGTGCCTGCGGCAGATAGCATGGCTTGGTGTAAAAGCATAGTCTTAAGAAAAGGGCAGGCTGGCAAAAGTACACGGATAGTTGCGGTTTTGACATATTCATTGCCCAGGCCTTGCTGCTTTAACATGCTGAATGTACAAACCTTTGCAACCTCGTAGCCTTGTTGTATTTTTCACAAACAGCTTGACCTCAGACTTCTGGTGTTCTAAGAGCCCCGTTAATTGAAAGGGTTTGCTTTGTTCTGTGTTTTCTATTGTTTTTTTAGCCTCTCATCACCTGAGGATATTATTTTATGGACGTGCATAGTTTTCTGACTGACCACCAAAATAGCCTTGTTGCTCAATGGGCAGACGCTCTTTTCCAGACCTACCCAGAAGAAGGGGCAAAGTTTTTTTCCGGATCAAAGAATCAATTTGCCAACCCCGCCGGACATACATTCAGGACCAATCTTGACATAATTTTTCGAACACTGGCCAGCGGCCAAGGCGCTGCTGCGTGTACAAAAGAACTGGATGAAATTATGCGTATTCGGGCAGTGCAGGGTTTTTCTCCGTCTGTGGCCCTTTGTTTTTTACCTGCGTTAAAGGAAATTGTGTTGCGTGAAGCTGTGAAAATCTTTCCAGACAAGTCGGTGGATGAATTGCTGCGCGACTGGAACAGAACCGTTGATCAGCTGATCATGTTGGGTTTTGATCTGTACGTGAATTGCCGGGAAATTCTGTGGCAGCAAAAGGCAAATCAGCTCTACAACCGGACACACAAGTTGCTTGAACGCGCAAATTTATTGAAGGAGGAGGTTGCTGGGTAGTGTTTGGTAGGACATTTGTAGCGTTAACCCTTTAGCGAGGTAAAAGGTACATGAAAGCTCTTTACTCCCTTTTCCTGGTCTTTGCCCTCGCGGCGTTCGCCCTGCTGGGCGCAGGGACCTTGGGTATGGAAAAAGCATTTGGACTGTACATACCCTTCCTGGCAGTCGCGGTTTTTGTGGTGGGCTTCTGTCTGAGGGTGGTGGACTGGGGCAAGTCGGCTGTGCCGTTTTGCATTCCCACGACCTGTGGTCAGCAGGAGTCTTTGCCGTGGATTAAACAAAACAAGATTGAGAATCCTTCAACCACCTGTGGTGTTGTAATCAGAATGTTGCTGGAAATACTTACATTCCGTTCGTTATTCCGCAACACAAAAGTTGATCTGCACGCAGGTACACGGGTTGCCTACAGCTCCAGCAAATGGTTGTGGCTGGGCGCGCTGGCTTTTCACTATGCATTTCTGATTACTGTGGTGCGGCATCTGCGCTTTTTCACTGAGCCTGTGCCAGGGCTTATCGCAACGCTTGATGCCATGGATTCATTGCTGCAAATTGGAGCGCCAACTCTGTATCTGTCCAATCTTATTTTTGTTGCAGCTCTTTTGTATTTATTTTTACGCCGCGTGGTTGTGCCACAGGTTCGGTACATCTCACAGGTACAGGATTACTTTCCTCTTTTTCTTATTTTAGGCATAGCATTCTCTGGAATTTTTATGCGCTATTTTGCAAAAGTGGATATTATTTCTGTAAAGCAGTTGACCATGGGCCTGGTAACCTTTTCATGGGTTATTCCCGATGGTATTGGCGCTATGTTTTACGTTCATATTTTTCTTGTCTCTGTCCTGTTAGCATATTTTCCCTTAAGCAAACTCATGCATATGGGTGGTGTTTTCCTGTCTCCAACGAGAAATATGAACTGTGCTTCACGCAAGTACAGACATGTAAATCCCTGGAAATTTGAAAATGTGCACTACCATACGTATGAGGAATACGAAGATGAGTTCCGGGAAAAAATGGTTGAAAAAGGACTTCCCGTGGACAAGCCTCTAGCAGAAGGAGCTGAGTAATGTCTGATCTGCCACGCCCTGAAGCGCTTTTTGCAAACATCGATTACACCCCGCCCAAGGCGGACTGGATGGATGTGCCCACAGTGATCAAACCTGGGCGCTATTGTTATGCCGCCAATCCAGACAGTGTGAACTACGTTGGCTTGCCGCATGCTCACAAATGGAATCCATTGGATGACGATTGGGGGCTGCCGGAGAATTGGCAAGAAATTATTTTTAACGGACTGCGCGAACGTTTGCATAAGTTCCGCTCCTTTAAGATTTTCATGGATATCTGTGTCCGCTGTGGTGCTTGTGCGGACAAGTGTCATTTCTTTATTGGTTCCGGTGACCCCAAAAATATGCCAGTGCTGCGGGCCGAACTGCTGCGATCTGTGTATCGTGGCGAATTCACGACCTTTGGGAAAATTCTGGGCCGTTTTGCCGGTGGCCGCAAACTGACCGCTGATGTACTGAAAGAGTGGTGGTATTATTTTTTCCAGTGCTCTGAGTGTCGTCGCTGTTCTGTGTTCTGTCCATACGGCATTGATACCGCTGAAATCACCATTATCGGCCGTGAATTATTGAATCTGATTGGCCTAAACATTGACTGGATCGCCACTCCTGTTGCGAACTGTTATCGCACAGGTAATCACCTGGGTATCCAGCCCCACGCATTTTTCGATATGATCGACTTTTTTTGCGATGATATTGAAGATATCACAGGCATTCGGCCAGAACCAAGCTTTAATAAAAAAGGTGCTGATATCCTTTTTATCACTCCTTCAGGCGACGTGTTTGCAGACCCGGGCACATACACCTGTATGGGCTATCTGATTCTGTTTGAATACTTAAAACGTGAGTATGGCCTGGATGTGACCTGGTCCACGTATGCGTCTGAAGGCGGTAATTTTGGTTTCTTTACCTCTCATGAAACCATGAAGCGCCTGAACTCGAAAATGTACATGGAAGCCAAACGCCTCGGAGCAAAATGGATTTTGGGTGGTGAGTGTGGGCACATGTGGCGCGTTATACATCAGTATATGGACACGCTCAATGGCCCGGATTTTCAGGGTTCTCACATGGAAACACCGGTCAATCCCATTACTGGCACTGTATTTAAAAATGCAGCCGGTACTAAAATGGTACATATTGCTGAATTCACTGCTGATCTCATCAAACACGGCAAGTTAAATCTCAATAAAAAGCGTAATGCCAATATTCATTTGACCTGGCATGACTCCTGTAACCCTGCTCGCGGTATGGGCTTACTTGAGGAGCCTCGGTATGTGGCTCGCAATGTTGTTGAGAAGTTCACGGATATGCCAGAAGGCACTATTCGTGAGCAGACATTCTGCTGTGGCGGTGGCGCTGGCCTTAATGCTGGTGAAAATGATGAGTTACGCATGATGGGTGGTCTGCCTCGCGCCAATGCTGTCAAGTATGTTCACGAAAAATACGGGGTGAATATGCTTGGCTGTGTCTGCGCTATTGACCGAGCAGTGCTGCCCAATTCCATGGAGTATTGGGTTCCAGAAGTCGATGTTTGCGGCCTGCATGAGCTGGTCGGCAATGCCCTGGTCTTTCCTGGTGAAAAGGAACGCGAAACTGATCTGCGTGGCGAAGACCTGCCTGGGGAGGATGAATAATGTACGACAAGAGTAAGATTTTTGCTGGTCTTGCCGTCTTTGTAGTCGTCATGACCTATCCGTTTTGGAATAATATCGGCAGTGCTGCATACGTGCGACCAGAGCTGGAAAAGCCTAAAAATTCACAGGCCTGTGTGGAGAACGTTGAATTAATGCGTACTGAGCACATGTCCATGCTTAATGAGTGGCGAGACGAGGTTGTGCGTGATGGTGTACATGAATACCATTCAAAGACATCCAATCAGGTTTTCCAGAAAAGCCTGACCAAAACCTGTATGAAATGCCATGAAAACAAAGATAAGTTTTGTGACAAATGTCATAACACCGTAGCAGTGGACCCCTATTGCTGGGATTGTCATGTGGATCCAAAGGGGGTGCAGAAATGAAAACTATACGTAGAAATTTCCTGAAGGTTGCCGCTGTAGCAGCTTTGGGATGGGGAATTCGCCCTGCTGCACAACTTTTTGCTTCTGGTGGTGCCGAACCAAGTGAAGGTTTGCTTCTGGCATCTCGCCATGCTGTGCATAGCGGTCCAAATGCGCTTAAAGCCGGACGCTGGGCCATGGTTATTGATACGGCTAAACTGAATGAGCAGAACATGGCGGAAATTGTGCGTGTTTGTCATAGCATCCACAATGTGCCTGCTATTTCTGGTCCGCAGGAAATCAAGTGGATCTGGGAAACAAAGATGGATCATCTGTTTCTGGATGATCTGCATGAGTTCCAGCCTGAAGCAGCAGCCAAAACTGCTTTGGCGCTTTGTAACCATTGTGACAACCCGCCTTGTGTACGTGTTTGCCCGACCAAAGCCACGTTTCAGCGTGAAGACGGCATTGTAATGATGGACTTTCACCGCTGCATTGGCTGTCGTTATTGCATGGCTGGTTGTCCGTATGGTTCCAGAAGTTTTAATTTCATGGACCCACGTCCGTACATTGAATCAACAACTCCTGAATTTCCAACCAGAACCAAGGGAGTGGTTGAAAAATGTGAGTTTTGCGCAGAGCGTCTGGCTGAAGGCAAGATGCCGGCCTGCGTGGAAGTTTCTGATGGCGCAGTGGTGTTTGGCGACCTGGCTGACCCTGAGTCAGAGGTCCGGAAACTTCTGGCGGAGCGTTTTTCCATCAGACGTAGTCCGACCCTTGGAACCAAACCCTGTGTCTATTATCTTGTGTAAAGGGGTGAGCCATGCTTGAAAAAGCCATACAAGGATCAAAAATTTATTGGGGCTGGATCGCCTGCCTGTTGCTATTCGTGAGTATTGGAGCGGCTTGCTACTGGCAGCAGCTCTCCCACGGTCTGACTATTACCGGCATGAGCCGGGATGTGTCCTGGGGGTTCTACATCGCGCAGTTTACCTTTTTAGTCGGTGTAGCCGCTTCAGCTGTTATGTTGGTAATTCCTAAATATCTGCATAATTATCAAAAGTTTGGTAAGATACTCATTCTTGGCGAGTTTAATGCAGTGGCCATGGTTGTGCTGTGCTTGCTGTTCATTGTTGCTGATCTGGGTTCTCCACAGCGCCTGATGAACGTTGTCCTGCACCCAACACCTAACTCCATTTTGTTTTGGGACATGGTGGTGTTAAATGGGTATTTGCTGATTAATATCCTGGTAGGCTGGGTGACTCTTGAGGCTGAACGCAAACAAGTGGCACCGCCAAACTGGATCAAGTTCTTTATTTACCTATCCATTCCCTGGGCAGTATCAATTCATACTGTAACCGCGTTCCTGTATTGCGGTTTGCCTGGCCGTGGCTACTGGCTCACAGCAGTTCTTGCGGCTCGCTTTTTGGCTTCAGCTTTTGCCGCTGGCCCTGCATTTTTGATTTTAGTAACCTATATTGCCAGAATTTTTACTGGATTTGATCCTGGCAAGGGCGTTTTGGCTACACTTGGCAAAACCGTTGTGTATGCCATGTGCGTCAACCTCTTTTTGCTCTTGTGCGAAGTTTTTACTGTTTTTTACAGCCAGATTCCTTCACACATGGCGCACCTGCAATACCTGTTTGCCGGATACCACGGGCACGGGGTGCTTGTGGCCTGGATGTGGGCAGCAATGATCATGGGCGTAGCAGGTATTCTTATTCTGCTTGTTCCCAAGAATAGAGAGCGTGACAACATGCTCATTATCGGATGCCTGTTGATTTTTATCGGGGCTTGGATTGACAAGGGCCTGGGCATGATCGGTGGAGGATTTGTTCCTAACCCCTTGCATGAAATCACAGAATATGTGCCAACACAGTTGGAACTGGGCGTATCTCTGGGCATTTATGCCACAGGTTTTCTTATTTTGACTATTTTGTACAAGATCGCAATCGGTGTG